>JAUWRZ010000145.1 GCA_030610325.1 Sulfurimonadaceae bacterium
AAAAATCCGTTGACACGGTAGAAGTTCTTAAGTGTCGTGCGCATGATCTTTAAAGTCTTGGGGTCAACGGCCGGTTCGCTCTTCCAAAACTCGTAAAAATAGGGTAGATGAAGGCCCAGCGCACTGTAGAGCTTACGCTCATCAAAATGCTCGTTGCCGTTGAAAAAAAGAGGCAATGGCTTTGCGTCAAGCAGGGAGCTTAGGATGAGAAGGGTCGCCAGTATAGTCTTCATATGCATCTTATAGCTCATAGACGAGATCATAACATAAAGAGTGGATTCTATTGCTTTGATCATCTGTCCCCTACGCTTTAAGGGTGCCGTTTCTTCTCGCTCCTCAAGTTCCACTTGGGAGTGTATACATCAGTTTATATGGATTGTTTAGTCGATTCACCATCTTGACTTACTGACTCTTTCTTGGTTATCATAATACATAGTTATCTTTCATACCAATCACAGGTGTACAAGATGAGACGCTTACTCTTTTTCCTACTTTTGACACTCCTACCACTTTTTGCTAGCACTCTCACGGTCATCGAACTGGAGATAAAAGGGGCTATTGGTCCTGCAAGCAGCAGTCATCTTAAAGCAGCGATGGAAGAGGCAACGCATCAGGATGCTCAGATGATGCTTATCAGACTCGATACTCCCGGTGGTCTATCCACCTCGATGAGAGAGATGATACAAGAGATCACTAACAGTACTGTCCCTGTAGTTACCTACGTCTCTCCAAAAGGTGCCCGGGCTGCGAGTGCCGGGACCTATCTTCTCTACGCTTCGCATGTGGCGGCTATGGCTCCGGGGACCAACCTGGGTGCAGCTACACCGGTCAGTATGATGCCAACTCCAAAGGTGGCTGATGCTAATGGTACCACCATTTCAACGCTGGAAAAGAAAGCCGTCAATGATGCTATGGCGTATATCAAAAGTCTGGCTGAACTTAATGATCGAAACGTCTCCTGGGCTCTGGATGCGGTCAAAGAGGCCAAAAGTCTTTCCTCTGAGGAGGCATTACGACATGGCGTCATCGATCTTATCGCTGAAGATACGCAGGCACTATTGGTCAGCTTGGATGGCAGGATCGTCACGGTGTCTGAGCAGAACATCACACTAAATACGGAAGGTGCCACGATAGAACGATTTGAAGCGGATTGGAAGACCCGCTTTCTATCTATCATCACTAACCCAAATATCGCCTATATACTGCTGCTTATAGCCATATATGGGATATTTTTTGAGTTGATGAACCCGGGTGCCCTGTTTCCCGGTGTCATCGGAGTGATCTCCGGAGTAGTCGCACTGTATGCTCTGAACATGATCCCATTTAATTACGCGGGATTACTGCTGATCATCTTGGGTATAGCCTTTATGGTGACAGAGGTCTTTATCGCCGGATTTGGGATCTTGGGTATTGGTGGGGTCATCGCTTTTTCTTTGGGCTCTGTATTGTTGTTTGATGCCCAGACCCTGGGAGTAGGGGTCTCTATTCCTCTGATCGTCGCTTTTACTCTGGTCTCTCTTAGCTTTTTTATCTTTGTCCTACGATTTCTTCTGCGTTCGAGAGAAGTGAAGGTCGTGACCGGTATAGAAGAGATGATAGGTGTTGAAGCTGAGGTGATCGAGTCTGATAAAAAGGCTCTTAGAGTCCATTGTCATGGTGAGATATGGAATGCCGAGTCCGAAGATGAACTCGAAGTCGGTCAAAAAGTGCGTGTAAGGAGCCTCTCAGGCTTAGTCTTGCATGTAGAAGCTATTAAGGAGTAGAATCATGTTACCTCTTATACCGATGACTATCCTTTACAGTCTGCTGATAGTGATTGTCTTATTGGCACTTGCCATCAGGATACTGCGTGAGTATCAGCGTGGAGTGGTCTTTACACTTGGTCGTTTTACTGGAGTGAAGGGTCCGGGTCTTATCATCCTGATCCCCTTTATCCAGCAGATGGTACGCGTTGACCTGCGTACTATCGTGCTCGATGTCCCGACACAGGATGTCATCTCGCATGATAATGTCTCTGTCCATGTCAATGCCGTCGTCTATTATCGGGTCATCGATCCTGAGAAAGCGATCATCCAGGTGGAGGACTTTAATGCGGCCACGAGTGAGTTGGCGCAGACGACACTGCGCTCAGTATTGGGCGGTCATGAGCTTGATGAGATGTTGGCAGAACGTGAACGTCTGAACACTGATATCCAGCAGATACTGGACAAACAGACCGATGCCTGGGGGATCAAGATCTCCAATGTAGAGATAAAGCATATCGATCTCGATGAGAGCATGGTACGTGCTATTGCCAAGCAGGCAGAAGCGGAGCGTGAACGCCGTGCAAAAGTCATCAATGCAAAAGGGGAACTTGAAGCAAGTTCGAACCTGCTCGAAGCCGCAGAGATGCTTGCCAAGAACTCTTTAGGTATCCAGTTACGTTATCTTCAGACGATGAGTGATATCTCAGGAGATAAGACCAATACCATCGTGTTTCCGTTTCCGACAGAACTAAGTAGTTTTTTTAATGGGATGAAAAAGGAGGACACATAGGCTCGAGCAGGGTAGGTCAGGAATTTACCAGTATCTGATCTCACCGACATCGACATGTACGAAACCTGAATCCGGATAAAGACCGACACCACCCATCCTCTGTTCCATGGCGGCTCTCTTTAGCATCGAGAGGCTTACCCCTGTGAGCTTGACATCTATGGCCTGACCTTCCATATGAAGACTGTTTTTCTCCACACCGGTAGTATGTCTTCGAAGATAATCATTTGTCTTTGCTGAGCGATATCCGGAGATGACCTGAAAAGGCTTAGTGGTGTTGAGTCGTTTAGAGATGGCATGTAGCAGTTCGAGAAGTCCCGTGTCTATCTTCTGGACCTCACCTGTCCTAAAATCTCTGAGAAGATGATCGATCTCTTTAAGACTCTCGGGGATATACTCCCCTTCTGCCCAATAGGTACTCCGGAGGGTCTCATTGGTATGGACATTGTAAAAAGAGAGTGACCTTTCGATCTCAGACTGTTTTTCAAAAGCAAGGAATGAGTCCGAAAGAGATGTATCTGAAAAAAGGGTAGTCGCTGAGGCAATACCACCAAGTCTCATGAACATCCTTCGGTCTATGTTGTCTATAGTTCCCATTATGTGATCTCCTCTAACCCATCCTATGAAAGTATCTCTTATGATATAGTCTGCCATTGTGAGTCATGACTTTTGATCTTGCCTTCAAGTCGATCCTACATCCACTTTAGCAATATTATTATGAAAATATACCTAATACTATATTACAAAACCCGTTAATAAGTATAAGTTTTAGATAGTGCTCTTTTATGAGCTGTCTTTCAGTTGTAGGTAGTTATATTTGGAGATTTTCATAGCTGTTCTACTAAGTAGTCGTGAGTAAAGATGATATATGGGGAGCACACCCAAGAGGGTGTGAAAAGGGAAGTCTAGAGTGCTTTAGCCATGATACGGTTAAGACGTGTGATGAACTCAGCAGTATCATCGATCTTCATACCGTCAAACAGTTTTGCCTGATCTAGTAGGACATGGGCAGCATCGTTGATAAGGTTCTGATCAGCAGAGCCTTTCAGTTTTAGCAGCAACTCATGTTTTGGATTGATCTGAAGGATAGGGATGATAGGAGCATCTTCGCCACCTTGACCCATCTGCTTCATCATCTGTGCCATCATGTAACTTGGGTCCTCTTTATCGATCTTCAGACATACCGGTGAATCAGTCAGGTCGTTAGTGACTTCGACTGATTTGACGCTGTCACCAAGAGCATCTTTAAGCTCTTTAGTCAGTCCTTCGTAGTCTTTAGCAGTCTCTTCTTCAGCTTTCTTCTCATCTTCACTCTCTTCGAACTTCGCATCAGCGACATTGATGAACTTGTACTCTTTGTACTCAGTGACCATCGGGAAGACGATAGTGTCGATCTCTTCGTTCATGACGATGACATCGATGTCTTTTGCTTTGAAGCGCTCAAGTGAAGGGGAGTTCTTCAACATCGCAAGACTCATCTGTCCTGTAAGGTAGTAGATCTCTTTCTTCTCTTCATCGACGTTAGCTACGAAATCACCGATATGTACCGGCTCGCTGCTGTTAAGTGTGTTGAACTGGATAAGATCAAGGATCTTCTCACGGTTGCCGTGGTCGCTGTAGAGACCCTCTTTGATGACATTACCGAACTCAGCATAGAACTTGCCATACTTCTCTTTGTCTTTCTTCGCCAGCTTTGAAAGCTCTGTAAGGACCTTCTTGACAGAAGTGTTCTTGATCTTACTCAGTACCGGATTTGACTGAAGGATCTCACGGCTGACATTGAGTGGAAGGTCAGCTGAGTCGATCACACCACGTAGGAAACGCAGATACGTCGGCATAAGCTCTTTATCATCATCAGTGATGAACACACGGTTGATGTAGAGTTTCATACCAGGCTGATAATCGACACGGTAGAGGTCCATCGGTGCTTTTGAAGGGACATAGAAGAGAGTCGTGTACTCTATAGCACCTTCTGCTTTGTTGTGCATCCATAGCAGTGGCTCATCACTATCATGGGCAATACTCTGGTAGAAGTCTTTGTACTCATCATCCTTGATCTCTGATTTTGAGATGGTCCACAGCGCTGATGCTTTATTGATCTGCTCGTTTTTCATCTCAGTCGATGATGGTTTAGTCTCTTTACCTTCATCATCAGTCTCAGCTGCGATATAGTCCTCTTTATCCATAAAGATAGGGAAAGGGATGTGGTTGGAGTATTTGGTGATGATGCTCTCGATGCGGTGTGCTTCAAGGAACTCCTCTTCATCATCTTTAAGATGCATGACGATCGTCGTACCGATCTCTGTAGACTCAGTCTCTTCAAGATCGTATTCGCCATCACCTGTACTTACCCATTTGTAAGCTTTCTCCTCACCGGCTTTTCTGGAGGTGACTTCTACTCTGTCGGCTACCATGAACGAAGCGTAGAACCCGACACCGAACTGGCCGATAAGCTGAGAGTCTTTCTTCTGATCACCGGAGAGGTTATCAAGGAACGCTTTTGTCCCTGACTTTGCGATCGTACCAAGGTTAGCTACGAGGTCATCGCCATTCATACCGATACCACTGTCTCTGACTGTCAGTGTCTTCGCTTCTTTATCAGCGATGATATCGATACGTGGTGAGAACTCGATACTCTTATAGGCATCGTCAGTCAGTACAAGCATATTTAGTTTGTCTAATGCATCAGAAGCATTTGAGACCAGCTCGCGTATGAATATCTCTTTGTTAGAGTAGAGTGAGTGGATCATCAACTGTAGAAGTTGATTGACCTCGGTCTGAAATTGATGTTTTGCCATTGATTAGCTTCCTCTTCTGTAAATTCGCGAAATTATAACAAAATGAAAAGAGTAATGCAAGTCAAGTAAGGAAAGATGAGTCTATTTGACTAAAGGTTTCCTGGATGATGATCATGGAAGTCAGTTGACTTTTGGAGAGTATTTCACTTTTGCCAGGTAGAGACCATTAGGTGGGGCAGGTGTACGATGATGAAGATGGCTGAGCGAGAGTTGTTCGTTTAGTCTAGCCACATCAAGTCTTCCTTCGTTGATCTCAAGTAGGAAGCCGACCATCATACGGATCTGTGAACGAAGATAGCCGTTGGCCTCGAAGTTGAGGATGACCTTCCCTTTATATCTGTAGGCAAAAGCTTTATAGATAGTACGGACACTGCTTTCTGTGTTGCTGCCATTTTTTTCGAAATGTGTGAAGTCATGTGTCCCGATAAAAGTCTTGATAGCGGTGTCCAGCAGGTCCAGCTCGATCTTTTCAGTAAAGGTGACGAAATCATGCTCAAAAGGGTTTGGTGCTTTATCACTCAGTATGTAGCGATATACTCGCCGTTTGGCACTGTACCTGGCATGAAAGTCATCATCCACATGCTCTAGATGGCGGATGCGGATGGAGTCTGGTAACTGGAGATCGAGGCTTCGCTTCAGCTTTTTAAGGTCTTTCCAGTGCGCAGGAAGATCACAGTGTA
>JAUWRZ010000060.1 GCA_030610325.1 Sulfurimonadaceae bacterium
GTTTTACACACTATATCTCTCTATTATTTACTCATAAAAGATGATGAAAGGGAAAAGATGAGACACCAGGGACAAGAGCACTCAATAGATGAGATACAGATGTCATCCGACTCTCAGCGAAAAGAGATGAGTATAGAGCAGCAGCTTCAAGAGCGCATAAAAGCACTCTCTCTAGGAGACCTTATTGAGATATGGGTATTGGATTTCCGTGATTACACTCTATCTCTTTCAAAGGCTAAGAGATGGCTCCATCACTGATTATTTAGAGCCAAGAGCAAGAAACTATCGAGACAATATACTAAAGTGACTCAATACTGTATAATGATATGAAAGATGTAAAATACCTATTTAACAGCGTTTGCAATAAAAGGAACATCATGGTCTCAGTCAAAGAGCTCCAAGCTTCTGCAGAGAATATCTCAGTACTGTACGTAGAAGACGATCCTGCCATCCGTGAGGTGATCGAGACTTTCCTTAAGAAGATCTTCTCATCGGTCGATACAGCCGAGGATGGCATCAAAGGGCTTGAGTGTTATCGTCAAGAGATGCAGGACCTGGTACTCACTGATATACAGATGCCACATATGGACGGGATCACGATGGCTAGAGAGATCAGGACGATTCGCTCAGATCAGGAGATCATCATCGTCTCAGCTTATAGCGAAAGTAGCTATTTTCTTGATGCTATTCGACTGGGAGTAAGCGGTTTCATCCTCAAACCAGTCGATTTTGAGCAGATGTATAATGCACTCTACAAAGTGACCGACAGGATAAGCAGGTTTCGAGAGAACTACAAATATAAACATGAGCTTGAGGCCTTAGTCGATGCTCAGACTGAGGAGATCGAACGACAAGCCAAAAGGTTACTGAAGAAAGCACAGACTGATCAGCTGACCGGAGTGAACAACCACTTCGTACTGCTTGAAAGGCTTAAAAGCAGTGAGGATAAATCACTAATATTACTTAATATTGATAACTTTAGTGCCCTAAATGACTCCTATGGATTTGCCCAGGGTGATGCTGTATTACAGGAGACATCTAGACTGCTCGACCACCTCAAACCAAACTCTTCAGAGCTATTTAGACTAAATGCAGATGAGTTCGTCATCCTTGATAATAGTACAGATCTCGATACAGTAAAAAATACTGTCAGGACCATCTTGTCATTCTTCACGGAGATCCCCATAGACCCCTTTGATGTAGAGTTAAACCTGACTTTTACGGCAGGTATCGATATTGGCCATACTCAAGATCTGCTTAGAAATGCCAAGATGGCTGTACAGGAAGTAAGGCAGGGCGGACGAAACCAGTTTATGTTCTTTGATGATAGTTCTCCTTTTCTAAAGCTTCAAGAGGAGAACCTGCTCTGGATACACAAGCTACAAGATGCCATTGAAAAAGATATGCTTAAGCCCTTTTTTCAACCCATCATCAATAACCATAGTGGGAAGATAGAGAAGTATGAGTGTCTGGCAAGGATAGATGATGGCCAAGAGATCTTCTCCCCATGGAAATTCGTCACTGCAGCAGAACGAACAGGATTTCTAAGTAATATCACAAAAAATATGATCAACAAGTCATGTCAGATGTTTGCTGATACGACATTTGAGTTCTCGATTAATATCACCAATCATGATCTGCTGCAAGACTATCTATTGAACTATTTTCTGCAAAAGATAGAACAATATGCGATCGAGCCTGAGCGTATTATACTCGAGGTACTCGAAGACATCACGTTTGCTTCAGAACGCAATACGATCGAGCAACTCAAGGCATTCAAAGAGCATGGATTTCAAATCGCCATCGATGATTTCGGCAGTGAGAACTCAAACTTCTCACGTTTTTTAGATTTTGATCCAGACTATATCAAGATAGATGGCTCCTTCATTCGCGATATATCGACTAACACCAAAAGTCAGGCGATCACAGAAGCTATCGTTACCTTTGCAAAAAAAAGTGGGATCAAAGTCATCGCTGAGTTCGTACATGACAAAACAACGTACGAACTAATCAAGTCTATGGAGATCGACTACTCACAAGGCTATTATATCGGTGAACCACGACCACAGATCTTACCCCAACAATATTGACTTCAACATCTCGATCGGTAAAGACCATTATCTCCCAAAAGGGCATATGATATCATTGTATAGTATTTGTCGTATGTATTTAAATATTGTAAAATAGGGAAGTATTGAGTAAAAGTGGTGACCCCAAGGGGATTCGAACCCCTATGGCAAGGATGAAAACCTTGAATCCTAACCATTAGATGATGGGGCCATTTATAAGAAATGGCTTTCTTGAGCCGAAATTATAAGAAATTTCTGCTTAAGAAAAGTTTAAATCACTTCAAGGCAAGCTTGAAGAGAGCAAGAGCAGCGTTAGCTGGTGTAAAAGTCACGCAATGCACGAATGATCACGGCATTCTTAGAGATACTCTCTGATTTAGCGTTTTCATCGACCATCTCATAAAGATCAAGAGGGAGTGAGATAGAGAACGTCTTAGTCTCCACTTTTTTCTTTTTAGAGATCATAGATGTGACGTTTGTCAACAGTTCGATGATCTTTTTAGTATCAATAGGCTTTTGAATAAAGCTATTGACACCGATCTCGATCGATTCAGAGATCTTCTGAATATCATTACTTGCAGATATCACGATGATGATCTGATTAGGGTTTAGTTCACGAATCTTACGTGACAACTCAATACCATCCATCTCTGGCATGATAATATCAATAAAGATAATATCCGGGTGCTGCTCATCATAAAGCTTTAATGCTTCTTTGCCATTAAAAGCTGATGATACCTCATAAAAAAAGTTCTTAAACGTTGAACTCAAAAGTTCATTCGCTACAGTTTCATCCTCTACGACCATTGCAGATAGTTTCTTTGTCTGTTCCGTAAGGTTTACTAGATCGACCTGTGCCATATTTACCCTTCTAATAAAAAATTTCTACCGTCAAGACGGTTGTAAGATCAGTCATTAACCCGTTTCAATGAGGAAAAAATCATTGAAGCAACACAATAAAGCAAGACTGTTACTTTATGTTTTTATTATAATTAGTTAAACTTTATATGTTGCTTAAATATTACTGTTAAAACCCGTTATTTTATAATACTTGTTATAAAATAACTGATTTTAACAGTAACGGACTCACTTACTAACTATTTTCTTCGTCTTTACTCAAAAGTATGTTAAACATTATATTTAACTTTAAATAAAACATACCCTTAAAATCTCTCTTTATTGTGAAAAATTCTCTTTAAAATCATGAAGATCTTCTTTGATCGTTCGTATTAAAGAGATAATATTTTTATTTCAATAATCTACATTATATAATGTTTCGATAGATTAAAACAAGGGATATTAAGTAAATGTATACGATATGTTGTTTAGATCATGTGATATCTTTATAGCCGACATCTATGCCGGATGTCAGCACAAAAATATTGATATAAGGATATTTCAAACACTTGATAAGTTTAGAGCACCCACAATGCTGTTGACTTAAGCGAACAGACATTACATGGCAAAGGTTTGAGACGAGCGATCCAAGAGCACGTGTGTCCTATGCCATTTCAAAGCATAGGATGAAAGCGTAAGAGGGGTACTTGTTTATTTGGCGTCCTTAAGTCAATGGTTTTGTAGGACACCTATAGTAACGATATAAGATAAGAGCTCCTGATGAGTTCTTAGATAAGAACTTTTTTTGCCCCTTCTAGGTATATTTAAAAAAAGGAGCTCTATATGGGAACAACTAAATTCAATGGTACTGTCGTCAACCTTTCAGGCACTGAAGTCAATGTAGGTGATCAGGCACCAGTAGTCACTGCGATAGGTACCGATCTGAACGATATTGAAGTAGGGGGGACAAGAGACAGTGTTCAACTTATCATCACTGTACCTTCGCTTGACACAGACACCTGTGCTACCGAGACACGCCGCTTTAATGATGCGGTCAACGACCTTGATATCTGTGAGACGACTGTCATATCAATGGACCTACCATTTGCATCAGAGCGTTTCTGTTCAACTGAGGGTATTGCCAACCTTACCGTTGCATCTGACTATCTTGATAAAGAGGTGAGTAAAGCATATGGAGTATTGATGGCAGATAACAAACTCAAGGGGCTAAGTGCACGATCGGTCTTTGTCATCGATAGAAGTGGAGAGGTAGTCTATAAGGAGATCGTCCCGGAAGTGACAGATGAACCTGACTATGAAGCTGCCCTTGAAGCCATCAAAGGCGCAAGGTGATCACTGACTATCGTTTTTAAACTGTTCCAGCCATTCGAGATTAGACTCGTTAACTGTCTCTTTCTGGCGGAGCAAGGATCCGATAATACTCTTTAATGTATCCTCATCCATAAACACTAACATCGACGGATCGATATGTGTGACCGACCCACCTTCATAACTATTAAGAAGGTTCTCTATATCCGTGATAAGTAACTGTTTGTTCTCATTCATCACTAAACACCTCTTTGTACTGGACCGACATAACGCTGGCGGGGGCGTGCGATCTTCTTCTCTTCATCTTCGATCAACTCTATCCACTGTGTTATCCAACCAACAGTCCTACCGATCACAAAGATGATCGTAAACAGCTTTTTTGGGATGTTCATAGCCGTAAGGATAAGTCCAGAATAGAAATCGATATTAGGGTAAAGGTTCCGCGAGATGAAGTACTCATCAGTCAAGGCGACCTCTTCGATCTTCTTGGCGATCTCAAGAAGATGCGAATCCACACCCAGCTCGTCTTGAAGTTCATCAAGAAGCTTCTTCAAGATACGGGCGCGAGGATCAAAGTTCTTATAGACACGATGACCAAAACCCATCAACCTGAACGGATCTTCCGGGTCCTTGGCACGCTTGATAAAATCATCGACATTGTCTACCGAACCAATAAACTCCAGCTGTGCGATCACTGACTCGTTCGCACCACCATGCGCACGACCCCACAGAGCGTTGATACCTGCAGAGATGGCAGCATAAGGGTGCGCACCTGTCGATGCGACACCTCGGACCATAGATGTCGAAGCGTTTTGTTCATGATCTGCATGCAGCGTAAAGATGGTATCTAACGCTCGCACCTCGACTTCTGGTATCTCGAGATTATCTCCAGGGTAGGCACGCATCATATAGAGAAAGTTCTCGGTAAACGAGCGTTGGATATCCGGGTAGATAAAAGGGAGTCCAAAAGAACGTCTGTGGGCGAAGGCGGCCAGGGTAGGTATCTTTGCGATGATACGCCTGGCCATGACCTGAGCATCCTCTTTGCTCTCGACATTTAGATGTTCAAAGTAAAAGGTCGATAGTGCTGAGACCGCAGCAGACATCATCGCCATCGGATGCGCGTTATCCGGGAACGACTTAAACATATCCTTGAGACCTTCATGCACAAAAGAGCGCTTGCGAAGTTCTATATCAAACTCACTTAGTTCACTTCGTGAAGGGAGGTCACCATTTAAAAGCAAGAAGCAGGTATCAAGATAACTCTTCTTGTTTGCCAGGTCCTCTATGGCGTAACCTCTGTAGCGCAGTTCACCTTTCTCACCATCGATATAAGTGATCTCTGAACTACAACTCGCTGTCGAGGTAAAACCCGGATCGTAAGTGAACATACCCGTATTTTTGTAAAGCGTCCGTACATCGATGACATCAGGACCAGCACTCGGATGCAGTATCTTAAAATCGTAGCTTTTGCCGGTATGGTTGTCGATGAGTGTGATGGAATCCATCATCTTCCTTTTTAAGATCAGATATATCAATCTTACTATCCCCTAGCTTTATTTATAAGAAATATCCAGATCAAATATGAATAATATTCCACAATATAAAGGATTGATCACCGTTGAAGTCCACAGTCATGCTCTTTTTGATCACTCTATCAAGGCATTACTACAAAACAGATGACTATCAATGATCTGTACACATCAGGAAAATCACTTCTCTATATATAATGTAAGACTAAACTGCCTATTCACTCTCTATTTAAGCCATCTTTAGATTGTGTCATATATAAAACATGCTAAAATCAAAAGATCAGCACACAATAAGGAAGTCCTACATGCAGATCAATACATTCAACTGTCCTCAGCCAGATAAGAAGGGTTATTTTGGTGATTATGGCGGAAGCTTTCTACCTCCGGAACTTCAGACCATCATGGATGAGATAACCAGCTCATACGAAGCCATTCGTAAAGACCCAGCCTTTATCGATGAGCTTACCGATCTCTATCAACACTATGTCGGTCGACCAACACCGATATTTCATGCGAAAAACCTCTCAGAGGCTTATGGTGCTGATATCTATCTCAAACGAGAAGACCTCAATCATACCGGTGCCCATAAGATAAACCACTGTCTCGGTGAAGCACTTCTAGCAAAGAGGATGGGCAAAAAGAAGATCCTGGCAGAGACCGGAGCAGGGCAGCATGGTGTGGCCCTTGCTACTGCTGCCGCACTAGTCGGTCTCGAGTGTGATGTCTATATGGGTGAAGTAGATATGAGAAAAGAGCACCCTAATGTAGTACGGATGCAGATACTCGGAGCCAATGTCATCCCTGTCACACATGGACGAAAGACATTGAAAGAGGCGGTTGATGCTGCATTTGATGGTTACGTACAAGACCCTATTAGCCAGTTTTATGCGATAGGTTCTGTTGTCGGTCCACACCCTTTTCCTATGATGGTACGTGATTTTCAATCCATCGTCGGTAATGAGGCAAGAAGCCAGATCCAAGGGATGATCGACACCCTGCCAGATAACATCGTAGCCTGTGTCGGCGGTGGATCAAATGCCATGGGCATCTTTACAGCTTTCTTACATGATGACGCTGTAGCCCTCTATGGAGTCGAACCATCTGGCCGTGATATCAATACTCCCGGTGAGCATGCTGCGACCATCTCAAAAGGTGTCCCTGGGGTCATGCACGGGTTCAAGTCCTATATGCTCGCTGATGAGAAGGGCGAACCGGAGCAGGTCTACTCTGTCGCGAGTGGATTGGACTACCCTTCAGTAGGTCCCCAACATAGCTATCTCAAAGATATAGAACGCGTAAAATATCGGGCGATCAGCGATAAAGAGGCCATCGATGCATTTTTTGAGCTTTCCAGACTTGAGGGGATCATTCCAGCTATCGAATCAGCCCATGCCGTCGCTTATGCCAAAAAACTGGCACAAGAGCAGGGTGGTAAGAGTATACTCATCAACCTCTCCGGCCGTGGAGATAAAGACATCGATTTTATTATGGAGAACTATGGCCATCAGTATGGGCTTTGATCGGCACCTAAAGTCAATGACGCCCTTTAACTATTATTAACCCTGCTCTTTACTTTTTATCCTGTCAAGAGATTCCTGTAAGATTTCAGAAATCAAACATGGAGTCTCAATGAGAAATCTAATTCTTGCCGCAGCGACAACGCTGTTTCTTCTAGGATGTAGCGACAAAAGTGAAAACAGCGCCGATCTAGCACCACAACTGGTCAAAGGCAAAAGCCTTCAGGAGCTAAGTCTAAACGATCAGTTCGAAAAACCACAGGCACTGACCGCAGATACTAAAAAAGTTATCTTTGCCTTCACAAAAGATACGGGTCATCTTGGTAATGATTTCTTTGCGACACAAGATCCCGATTACCTTCCACAAAGAGATGCACTCTTTATCGCGGATATCTCTCAAGCACCTTCACTGATACGAAGCATGTTTGTCCTTCCAGGGTTGAAAGAGCTTAAGCATAGTGTCATGCTCATCATGGAAGATAGTGATTCTGCCAAGTACCAAGCACAAGTCGATTCTGAGAACATCCTGATCGTCGACGTAGATACCTTTGTCATCACAGGCATCTCTTATGTCGGTACAGAAAAAGAGCTAAAAGAAGCTCTACAGTAGCATTCACGACATATGGTGACCATGCCCATTTGTGGCAGGTCATCATCCAGACTATACAGTATTTAAGTGAGATCTCTATATTATCCTCACATGAGAAAACACCTGCTTCTTGTCTTGATCATTCCTAATCTACTATTTGCAAAACTGCATACCATCATACACATGGACACAACCACACTCAGAGACTACTCACTCATATCTATCAGATCAGCACAGTCACGTCAAGATGATGATCCCTTGACTATCGTACTCATCAGATCAGCTCTATTATTACGATCAGGACATATTTTATGAAAAGTGTTTTTTTCATATTGTCTGCGCTTTTAGTGACCACCAGTGCCTACGCACATGGTATTTCAAGTACGGATATACAGGCAATGCTTGAAGGTGGAAACCTTCAGTATATATGGCTTGGAGCTTCTCATATGCTGACTGGCTATGATCATCTCCTATTTTTATTTGGTGTCATCTTCTTTCTAACGACATTTAATGACATTGTAAAGTTTGTGACTGTCTTTACAATAGGTCACTCTATCACCTTGATATTTGCAACATTTATGGGCATATCTGCTAACTATTGGCTGGTCGATGCAGTGATCGCCATCAGTGTCATCTACAAGGGATTTGATAATAATGACGGGTTTAAAGACTACTTACGGATAAAAGCGCCTCCTTTACTGTTAATGGTCCTCCTGTTTGGTCTGATCCATGGCTTTGGGCTCTCTACCAGGTTACAGCGACTTCCTCTCGGTGAACAGGATCTGGATATGCTTTTGAGGATCGTCTCTTTTAATATTGGGATCGAAGCAGGGCAGGTACTTGCTTTGGCTGTGATGTTGGTATTCTTAAACATGTGGCGAAAAACAGCTTCATTCATGCGTCTTAGTAGAGTCGCCAATCATGGCCTGATGTTTGCA
>JAUWRZ010000080.1 GCA_030610325.1 Sulfurimonadaceae bacterium
GCATTTAATGCTGATGCTCAGACTGGTGGTGTCAATATCCGAGCTAGTGTCTATGAGACAACGGCTTCAAGTCCAACGACTCCTCTGTATGGTATCCGTCTGGATTCATCAGATGAGTTTACTACGGCTAATGAGAACAATGTCGGTACGATCGGTGATGGTACAGTAGGTCTGACCAATAATTTTGGTTCCATTGATGTGACTACTCGTGAGAATGCGGAGAAAGCGATCATCATCTCGGATTATGCTCTAAAAGATCTGGATGAGCGTCGTTCTGATATCGGTTCGGTCCAAAACCAACTTGAATCGACTATTAGAAATATCTCTGTAACGCAGGTAAACGTCCAGGCGGCTGAATCTCAGATCCGTGACGTCGACTTTGCTGCAGAGTCTGCAAACTTTGCAAAACTGAACATCCTTGCCCAGTCTGGCTCTTATGCTATGTCTCAGGCCAATGCGGTTCAGCAAAACGTTCTAAGACTATTACAATAGTCTTAGCCTATCACATACCGATCTTTCGGTATGTGTCTTCTTCTCCTCATCTTTCTATCTTATCTCCGAACTGATCGAAGTCTCATAATAGTCTAGGATCTTTTCCAGTTGTGCCATCACTATCTTCTTAAGCTTTTTTGTATGTTTTTTTGGGTTTTTCAACTCCTGGGTATTGAAGAAGTCGATCACATAGTTCGTTGTATTGAAGAAATAGGTAAATATAAGCTCTTTGAGCTCGCTTGGTCGAGAGTCGATGATGCTTGATATCAACTTTTTATAGGCATCTGTGAATTGATCCTCACTAGAGGTCGCAGTATGTTGAAACTTTCTTAGATAGTCAAAATATACAGCGATCTGCTCTTGCCTTCTTTGGAGCCCTTTACGCTCATGCTCGGTCAAAGTATGGTTGGAGTGACTCTTTAGGAGTTTCTGGATACCCAGAAGAGCCTTCCTTTTATCTATTGCTTCTTTTGGATGTATATCTGCTATATGTAAAGGAGTCGTATCTTCAAAATAGGCTCCATCACACAGGTTGAAGACTTGCTGGTCTGGAGATCTCAACAGCTTTGTATATCGGTTTAACATAGGGATAGACGACCCCAGAAGTGGTGTAGTCATAACAGAGTCTTTAAAGTTTCCTTTGACCCTGAAACTGCTTGTCTGCAGGGACATGACAGAGTCAAGCTCCTCACTCTCGGAGACGTCTATGTTCATAGCTCCATGGTGATCCTTAGCGTGTGTCGAACCATCATCGGCAACGGCGAGATCCAGACCAAGCAGATAGGTCTCTGCCGCGTTGAATATAAGTGATAAGGAGTAGGCGACCTCTCCCACACTGGCTGCAACGATGTGTAGCTCTTTTTGCTTGTAATGGCTTCTATCCTCTACTAGGAAAGTCCTCTCTTTAGGGAATCTCTCAAAAAGCACATCCGGGACAGAGGCACTAAAGATAAAGAGTGAATCTTTTACAAAGTCAAAATCATCAAACGAGTTTAGAAGGTTTACTCCCTCGGTCACTTTCTCATCTATCTGGATCACGATGTCTGGTGAGATGTCGTTCTTCTGGAGTGTCTTCAAGGCAGCAAATACAGCGATTAGGATGTAATCGCCCTGATGCTCTTTTAACCAGTCGACGTTTTGATGTAAAGAAGGTCCCGCTCCTATGATAAGGACAGATCTCTCTTTAAAAAATGTCTCGTGCTCTTTTTTTGTAAGATCTAAGAAGTCGTAGCCCTCTTGTATCCGCTGGAGGACTTTTGCATTTTTGTACAAGATACGTTCATGAGAGTAACATTTCTCAGGTCGTGTGATGATATAGGTCTGTAACTTCTGTATGATATGTTTGTGCCGTGATGAGAAGAGTAAGAACTTTAAGTATTGGTTGTGTCCAAAAGCGTCAGTATAGAAGCTGTTTAGAGTAGCAGTGAGCTCCTCCTGGTTCTCTCCTACTGAAAAGTATATGATACGACCAGCAAGTACTTTTTCATAATCACAGGTGAAAAGAGAGAGTCTGAAAAGTTCCAGGTCCTCTTCTATCAGCAGTATTACTTCCGGGTCGATCTTATTGACTGCCTTTGAAAGATGTAGTCCAAGACCTGAGCCTATGAAGATAAATTTATGGATCCTTTTAAAGCTCATATGAGGGTCAATAAAAGTGTGATAGTAGGAGAATATTGGTGCGGTAGTAGCGTGCCTTACATCAGCATCAGAAGCATTTGCTTTCTCTACCGCCTTTTGGGTGAACTGAAGGTTATAGAAAGTCTCACATACCTGATCATCTTTTTTATAAGTGATGTTATCGACAAGTGTATCAGAGTAGATATTGGAGTCGGTATTATATAGATAGTTCTCTGTACCCAGTTCGATGACATCAAAGTAATCGTCTTTATACTCTAAGTCATATCGTTGTGGATACTTTCCGTTCTCAAGAAGATGCTCCAATGCACTTAGTCTATTGAACAGTGCTTGATCTCTCTTTCTTAGAAAGTCCATATTGGTCTGATAGTTTGAGATGGCGATCTCTTCTATAGTCGGCATAGAGGTTCCTTTGGTTTGGTATAGTGATCAGAGCAAGATCGCTCGCTGATATCATGAGGGCTGATGGGCAATGGGGTAAGTGTGATGTCATCATCGACAAGCATGCTGTGCGCTACTATATCTCTGGTGATGGTCTATACTTTTGCATAAGTTTTTCAGCGATCAGCCAGTCATCTTCCTCATCGATATCCACAGAGGCATACTCAGGCATCTCATAGATAACGATATTACCGTTGAGGCGGTTGTTGGCTTTGATGATATTACCTACTTTATTGATATAGAAAGCACCATTCTCGACAAGGGCACCATCAAAGTCCTGTCGCCTTGGACGATCTTTATAGTCGTAGTTGAGTGGTGTCCCATTCTCATCCCAGAAAAAACTTTTGACACGTACACAAGAGAGCAGAGAATCTGCACCGCTATTGACATACTGCGTATAGGCTTGTTCGATATCTGTACTTTGTAGCAGTGGTGTCGTGGCCTGTGCCAGAAAGAGTGTCTCTTCCTGATCGATCTTTAACTGATCAAAAAACTCAAGCATGACACTCTCTGTTGAGGACTCATCCTGAGCGTTCTCTGCCAGCCGCCGATAGATAGTGACTTTTTTTAGACCAAGTGCTTCTACCGTGTCAGCGATCTTTTGACAATCCGTGGCCACATAGATGATGTCGATGCTAGTTGCATCATCGAGAGCTTTCAGAACCCAATAGATCAATGGTCTCCCATGCAAAGGCTTGATGTTCTTGAATGGTATCGATTTGCTTCCACAGCGCGCTGGGACAAGAGCGATGTTCATCTATAGTGCTCCCGTATAGCTTTTGTTGAGGATCTGCATACATTTGTAGGTACCGGCACCGTGATGGAGATGACCACTCCAGATCTCGGGGACCCATGAGAACTCAAACTCTTTCATCGCATCGAGTACGGGGTCAAAGTCGATACTTCCTTCACCGATCTGCACCCCTTCGCCATTGTTGCCATAAGCATCGGAAATATGTACATGCCTGACGAAAGGCATGATCTCTTTGGTATATTCAGCCAGATCGATACCAAACTCATTGCAGTAGAGACTGGCGTGACAGATATCATAGGTCATCCCAAGATCATAATGGTCACAAAACTGTCTCATATCTGTGGCAAGCATAAAACCATGCTGGAACCATTCGCCGCCAAGGTACCACGGTCGGGGAGGGAGGTTTTCAGGAAGGATCTCGATCAGCTTGGGGTCGTACTTCAGCTGTTTGAAGTTCTCTATCGCTCGCTGGGTCAAGAGTCCTGTGTCGACGAGGTCTCGTAGATTGAGATACATGCCTCCAAGATGCATCACCAGTTTTGGCTTTCTACTAGGAAAAGCCGGTGCGATCTCCAGGGTCTTATCTATGGCTCGTTGTAAGATATCCAACGATTGTCTGACGATCTCATCATCATCGGAGCAGATGTCAACTAATTGCCGATCAAAGATCTCCGGTGCATGGACGATAAGTGCTGATGGAGATGGCTCCGGGTGAAAATCAATATCGAGGTCAGTCTGTGAACAGTGAAACTCTACACATGGGCTGTTAAGTACTTTATATTCGTCATAGTCGTGAAAACGACATTTGACACCCCACTCTTTAGCAAAGGAGAAGTGCTCCCATTCAGAGATGTCGATGGTATCCTCAAAGTCACTTTTATTGATATAGTGATCTTTTTTTACCGGCTTTTTTAATACCTTGCCAATATAATCATAGACTTCATGGGGAAAGATCCCTTTTCCGGGTGCCTTATAGGTCAGATCGGGTTTGATCAGTACATGACCGGCAGGCAGGTCTCTTATCGGAACAGCCGATTTTGCAAAAGCCTCTTTGTTCTGGATCTCAGCCTGATTGACATGTTTTACGCTGCCTCTCGCTTTCTCAAGCATACGTAGCTGGTAGACCATCTCTTTCCACTCATCAGGAAGCATGGATGCTTTATGATCAGGCCCCTTGCCGCTCTTATCAAAGGTTATGTGCTTCTCAATGATCTGACAGCCCATAGCAACTGCTGCGACAGGGATGAACGTACCTCTTTCATGGCCGGAATAGCCGACGATAGGGGTGAACTCCTTGAGCCGGGCGATGTAGTCAAGGTTTAAGGTCTCAAATGGTGCCGGGTAGGTCGATTGGGCCAGTAGGAACGCATAGTCGATCTTATCGATCTTATAGATCTCTGCACAGGCGGCGATATCCTCATCCTTCCACATCCCTGTCGAGATGATAAGGGGTAAGCCATAACTGCTGCACTGTTTTAATAAAGGGATATTGGTCATATCTGCTGATGCGATCTTGTAAGCACTGATGCCGAGTCGATGGACAAACTCTGCAGACTTCGCATCAAAAGGTGTGACGATAAGGTCCAGGCTTGAGTCATCGCACTTCTGCCGGATGACCTGATAGTCATCATCAGAGAGTTCGACCTCTTTAAGCAGGGGGATAAGATACTCAAATGTCCATTCAGAGCTGTTGGCATCATCAAGGACCTCCTTTGAATAGATACTCTCAAGATCTCTTTTTTGAAACTTTACGGCATCTACACCGGCATTTTTGGCGGCATCCATCAAAGCAAGAGCTGTTTCGAGTGAACCGTTGTGATTGATACCGATCTCGGCGATGATATAGGTACTGTCCTTATCACTCTCTTGAGCAAATATCTTTCTTATCTTTCCACTGTCAAACACGTTTTCTCCAATACTCCAAAGCATCTTTGACTGTCTGGTCCAGTGTATACTTTGGTGAAAAGCCCAAAAGCTGTAGTTTTGTGATGTTCGCCTGCAAGCGTTTACTCAGACTCTCCTCTTTTGAGAAAAGGTTTTTTGTAGAGTTGATACTGACAGAACCCTCAGTGACACTGGAGTTATGGATGACCAGCTGTAATAGCGTGTCGACCGATACGAAGTCACCTGATGCGACATTGTACACCTCACCGACTTCACCTTTTTGCAGTAGAAGAAGATATGCCTGGCAGGTATCTCTGACATCGAGGAAGTCCCGCTCCTGAGAGAGGTCTCCAACATCGATGATAGGTGACTTGAGCCCTTTTTCGATACTGATCACTTCATGACAGAACGAGGGTAGGACGAACTCTTTACGCTGACCGTTTCCTATCGTATTGAACTGTCGGACATAGGTGATAGGTAGTCCCCGCTCTTTATAGTACATGGACCCATTGTATAAGTAGATCTTACTCAATCCATAGATGGAGGTCGGATTGAGAGGAAATGTCTCTTGGATCGCTACATCATAAAGCTTGCCATATTCACTGGCGGAGCCGATCACCAAGATCTTCTCTATCTGCTCATATAGCTTGTGTTGATGGATGACTTCCAGAAACCTCATGATCTTCAATGCATTTGTCTCAACGGATTCGATGACATCGGTATTTGCTGAGACAAAGGAGTTCCCCTGTAAGCAGATGATGTGATCAGGGCGTTCCTTCTCCAGGATGCTCTGATAATCCTCCTCCATAGAGTAGTATTTGACCTTTGGATGATCTTCTATCGTATGGTGATTGTAGAGTACGACGATTCGAGAGCCAGGATACCCCTTCTCAATATAGTCTATAAGGTTCCTGGCGATAAAACCTGTACCAAAAAGTAAGACGGTCTTCATGATCTGATTCCCTCCTTGTGCGCTATATAAAAGAGCGTGTCTGTCTGTTTGCTTGCTTCAAGAATATCTTTATACTCCTGATCGCCTTTGAACATACTATCAAACAGGGCATCTCCTCCCGGTCTTTGGTACTTTAACCATGTGAGGTGGTTATTGAGACCGTAGCGCTGGTAGTAGATCACTTCTGAAGCTAAGAGGCCATGATGGTTGAATATGTAGTCTAAGGACGGTACAGAATAGATCATTGGATGCATTGGCTGAAACAGAAAATCTTTAAAGGCCGGAATATCGTAGATCGATATGAGAGGGTCCTCGATGTGAGGGACTTCGATCACGATAATACCATCAGCCTTGAGAAGTCTCTTACAGCGTTTTAGGAACTCACCAGGCTCTCTGATATGCTCAAATACGTGAAACATACAGATGATGTCAAACTGCTCATCTTCCTCTACGTCCTCTATCGAGCTATAGGTAGAGCCGCTTACGAACTGTTTTGAAAACTCTCTGTTCTCATCTGCCGGTTCGACTGCGGATGTGTCGCACTCTTTAATCAATGATAAGAATGCGCCGGTACTCGAGCCTATCTCAAGGACTTTATGCTGCTTTTGAAAAAACCTTGCGACGACCTCCATCCGTTCTCTTGCGATGGTAAGGCTTGCTTCGTGATACCGTTGGATAGACTCCTCGCTTGTGACACCACGGGCCTTGACATGTTTATTGAACTCTTTGTAAAACACATCTTCTTGCTCTTTGGTCATCATAGGGTCGATGAAACTCAGATCACATCTTTTACATCGGTATACGTTCCCATCATCAATAGACCACACCTTATCATGTATCAGTGTCATCTCTTTTCCATCGCAGTTTGGACAGTGTAGCATCATACCTACCTCATAGTAGTCACAGCCATCCATATTGAAGTACTACAGTCTATAGGGATCGACAGTGTCTTGTTATACTGTTGAAAAGCAAAAATAGTACCAGATGTATATTAGAGGTGCACTTAAAGTCTTACTTTAACTACTACCGCTGGTCTCTGCCTGGATCTGTAGGTTAAGTGATGAGAACGAGGCATTGATCTTACTGATGATCGCATCGTAGGCTATAAAACGTTTTTCCATGATCTCATAGCGGGTATCCAGTAGCGATATCTGTCGAGACCGTTGGTCGTTTAGGGACTCTTTCTGTAGATCCATCGTGGTCTCAAACCCGTCGATCAGACCATTGAACTTTGTAAACTCATTTAGTTTATCGTTGAGGGTCTCAAAGACACCTGTTTTCTGTATCACGGTATCCTCGCCGGTCTCTTCATCTGTCTCAGTTATAAAGCCGCCGGTAAAGAAAAGCTCGACAGCCTCTGAGTCCTGGGCCAATTTACTGTCAAGTACCGACTCGTCAAAACTCATCACGCCACTTCGGTCGATATCTATACCATAGTTGAGTAGGGAGTCATTGTCGCCATTGAGAGAGGTGATGATCGAGCTGATATCCCGTGAGATAGTCCTGATGAAGCTCTCCCCATTAAAGACACCGGTAGCACCCGTCTCCTGATCAGCGATGGTCATGTCGTGGATATTGGTGACAAGGGTGTTGTAGCTTTCTACCAGCAGCGTCATCTCTGTGCCGATGCTCTCAAGGTCTTGCTTGATATCGATATTGGCTATCTCACCTTCAGTCTTAAGGTTCAGAGTCACCCCGTTGATAAGGTCAGATATCTCATTGCTGGATCGGGTGATATGGATCCCATTATAGAC
>JAUWRZ010000435.1 GCA_030610325.1 Sulfurimonadaceae bacterium
ACCTTTCCTTCATGGTGTACTATAGGCGGAGTGATGGGTTCAAGAAGTGTGAGCTGTCTTTGTACGCTCGCCGGTGAGAGAAGTGGTTTAGTGATCCCATAATACGCTTTACCTACTTTCAGCACATCAAAGACAAAGCCATTCGCTACGGGGTGTTACAAACGGTATCATGATCTGGTGGAATAAGAAGACTTAGTTTACTGGTCTTGAAAAAGGGGAGCATCATACTTCTGTTCATCGACATAACAGTCTCGATAAAGTATCTCACCAGACAAGGATACGCTATGATCACCCCATGCTGATCCAAGTCTCAGATGTCTTTTTAGATGACCCGAAGATCTTAAAACTTCCCACTCTGAGTATGCTGCACTATTTTAATCGGCAGGAATCTGAGAGTGTCTATGTCAAGATAAAACAGGACTATCGGTGTTGTCATACAGTAAGTTCATTTGTCGGTAATATTTGTCGACTATGACGAACACTTAAAATCGATATATCAGCCTTATTTAAATGGTAAACTATTCGATAATTACCAAAGATCGACTCTCTGAATCTTTGATTTTTTATTTCGGGAACATTTCGACCGATCTCTGGAAACGTTTGCAGTATCTCAACTTTTTCAAATATATCATCAACCCACAGTGAAGCTACAGTTGGACTATCTAAAGATATATACTCAGCGATCTCAGACACTCTTTCAACTGCTAATGGAGACCAGGTGATCTTCATTTAGATATTTTCTTTAAGATCATCTCTTTTGCGTCAGAATGTAAGATACCTTCTCCATTGTCGATTTGGCTAATAGAAGTCTGTACATCTTGAAGTAGCTCGATCTTTTCTTGCATTGATTCATATTCACCTACATCAAGTAATACTGCTGCACCTTTGCCGTGTTGAGTGATGATCAGAGGTCTTTTGGTATCATGCACTTGTTTAATAAATGAAGCGATCCCCGTTCTAAATTCTGACATAGAGCGAATATCCTGATCGATCTTAAGTCTTTGCATAAAAAATCCCTTTAAAACTTTAGTACATTATAACGTACTTCTAATTGCCTTAAATATAAATATATTTTCTATGTGTAACCATTAATTAGCACACACTTTATACCAAACGGCCTTAAAGGCATAGACAATACGACAGTAAAGGGTCTTGCCATTTGTCGATATCCGGTGACAACAACAGACACATCATTGCCTTTTCTCGATGTACAGATCTAAAATAGATCGACCATCTCACCAGACAAGGATACGCTATAATCACCCTATGCTGATCCAAGTCCCAGATGTCTTTTTAGATGACTCAAAGATCTTAAGACTTCCCACTCTAAGTATGCTGCACTATTTTGATCGGCAGAAGTCTGAAAGTGTCCATGTCAAGATAGACCATTATCTACGACCATGGGCAGGAGTTGGGTACAGTGAGAAGACCTCGGGAAGCAACCGTGTCGGCGATGAAGTCTTTAAGGTACCTTCAGTAGTCGGACTGGTCACACTGCATGTCGGCTATAAGTCTTAACATGAAAGCACTGCTCTTTTGGTGGCTGCAGAGCCAGACTTTCTATCAACGACTCCACCAGCAAGCGATCGCACCGATGCAGGCAATGGGAGAAAGTCAAACATGGGCCGATATAGGCTGCGGTCCAGGACTTATGAGCAGACTGGTTTCGGAAAAAGGCTATGATGCCACTGGCTACGACCTCGATGCCAACTCCATACGACTGGCAAGACATCTGGGAAGAGGACATGAAAGTGTTCGATACCACCAGCAAGACCTTTTCTCCATCGACCAGCACTTTGATGTCATCAGCGCCACCTCCCTCTTAAGTGTCATGCCGGACAAGGAGAAAGCTTTGGAGAGACTGCTCTCCCTACTCTCATCGACTGATGCGACACTTATCCTCATCGAACCTACGCAACGCATGAAAGTCAAAGATGTCTGGAGACTGATCAACGATAAAAAGACGTTTTTCTACTAAATAGGATTGCTCTTATGGGCAAAAGCAAGAGAAGGCAAACACATCGACTCGACTCTCTTTGAGGATCTCTCCGGTGTAGAGGTCTCGCATGAACTCGCTTTAGAGGGTATGGTCCGGATCACCTACATCCAGCCAAAATGCTAAAAAATCCAGATATGTCGCTCAAAGTCGCATCACGCTACATATCAATTTAGAGTAAGGAGATCAAAGTGGGTCAGGATATAGACTCAATGGTATGATGTAGGGGCATTTGGACTGAGATCATCAATCGAACACCACATTCAAAGAGATTTTGCATGCTTCTAAGATCTCTTTATCAACGACGCCGATCTTATTTATCAATCTTTTTTGCGAAAGAGACCTTACTTGAAAAAGGTCGATCGATGATCTTTTTGATAAGCCATTTTCTGGTGTTGGCTCAACGGTGACCATCCAGGGGACAAGTGCATAGTGTTCTTTAAAGTCGGTTAGTGGAGCGATTACTTTCAGGGATAATCTACCGACCATATCGTTGTTTAAGATGATGCATGGTCTGCTTTTCTTCATCTCTGA
>JAUWRZ010000008.1 GCA_030610325.1 Sulfurimonadaceae bacterium
ATCAACTTGTTCCTGGGATTAAAGGCTTGTAGATACTTAGATCGTGTACGCTCTTTCTTACTGCTGCTATCACCTGATCCAGCACTTCTAAATAGACTTGAGAACCTGCTCTTGAAAGCTGCCATGTAGCCCGAGAGAGTCGTCTGCCAACCACTCTTCACAGAATCACCATCTTTGTGCTTACGACGTCTTGCTACTATCCAGCCGCCAGCCAGTAAGACGATGGCTATGATCGTAGCTGTCTTAAGAAGAGCGGCAGGTGCCGGGTCCCCACTCTTTTTGACTTCATCATCCAGAAGCGGTGCCGGAGCAGCTTTTTTCGCAGCTTCTACCGACTTGAGCCCTTTTGGACCGACAAAACGCAACTGCAGTGTACGGGAATCACCACTTTTGGAAGTATGCAAAGTCACATCTGTAGATACATCGGCTATGAACTTCGTCGTCTTATCAAGGGGCGTGATCACAAACCTCGACAGGAACGGCGAGGTGACATCTCGGAGTTTTGGTGTGGCGATCATGGCATCAGCGAAGATAAGGACGATCTCATCCTCGGCTCTACTCTTCATGACCTCACCGCTATATGGCTCATCAAAACTGATCATCACATCGACTCTGTCACTATGAGTAAGGACCTCATAATTGACGATGGTCGAAGCAGAGAGTAGTATCGGGAGTATCAATATCGACAGTAGTAAAGACCTCATAGTCCGATCTCCATCCGCAGTGATGCATACTCATCATCAAGCCGTCTGATATCTAACGTCTTTATGGCGTAAGTCCCATTAAACAGTTTGTTCAGCAAAAACTCAAGCGCTCTTGCATCGACTTTTCTGGAAGTGACTGTGATCATCTTTCCTTCTCGTTTCTTTACCAGAGCAGCATCTCTTAGTAACGAAGCTTTAAGCATCCGTTCCAGAGCCCGTTCTCTGCCCTTGTCCTCTCCCCAGTTGCGTTTAAGCGCGACCATACGCTTTGCCATCATCTCGGTCTTGATAAGATCGTTCTTGGCCTCGTTATGTTCAGCTTTCGCACCATTTAGTTTGATAAACACTATTAGCAGTACCACAAAGAAGAGCAGAGAGATATAGAGTGGATTGATCTGTCTCATAAGGTAAACTCCAGGTCAAGTACCCCATTGCTGTACTTTTTGGTAAAGATGTGTCCTGCAGCCCTGAGTTGGGTAGCGATGACTTCCACCCGATCGGCCGAAGCGACTAGGAACACTGTCTTGACCCCCTCTGGAGCTATATCGAGACGGGTCATCTTCTCAGCTTCATCCAATTTAAGATCGAACAGAGAGGCACTGATGGAGCGGACCTTGCTCTGCCGTCCAAAACGGCTCTCCAGACGCTCTAAAATAGCACGGTTTTGCATCATGGTACTTTTCAGCTTATACTTCTCAAAGAGCTCAGAGCGTTTCTCATCGATATCTACCGTCTTGGTATGGACGATACTCCACTCAGCCACCAGCGAGATGATAAGCAGAAGCATAAAGGAGGCGAACAGCGTCATGCTCTTCTTATCAGCAATATGCGAATAACGGGCAAGCGGGATATGGTGTGATGAGAACTTATGCTGGTCAAGATCGAGCAGCATCGTATCATCAGAGAAGGTCGAAGGCAACTTGATCAACACCCCATCTTGGACCAGCATCACGGAGCTATGTCCCAGAGAGATCGCCTTCTCGACTGAGCCAAACTCACTCTGAGCAAGATAGACTTTGCTGATATGTGCTGTCTTTATCCCTTTTGCATTAAGTGCACGCACGATGGCTTTGTCATCATAGGCAAAGATCATGTAGGCGTCACCATCACGGTAAGTGCTGTAACTGTACTCACCACCTTTTGGCAGTATATCCTCAAAAAGCGAAGGCAGTAATCTTCTGGCTTCATGAAGATACTTCACGGGAAGTTCGATCCGCTTCACCCAGTAGAAACTCGGAGAGAGGATGATGTCAAACATCTCATCCATCTCCATCATAGGTGACTGCGCATCAAATAAGACGACCCTTGTCTTGGGTTTAAATATCATAACTGAACTCTTTTGCCTGTTTGGATGCGATATCATACTGAAATATGATCTCAGCCGTATTGTTATTCTCTTCTATCATCACACTTACTTCAGCCACTGGAATAAAATAGATGACATCAAACGGTGCTATCAGGGCCAACTCATCATCAGAGAGACCAAGGTCAGCCTCACTAAGGTAACCCACTTCATAAGCATCTTCGACAAGCATCCTTATCTGATCTCTACTGGCATCAGGCAGCATCAGACTCCATAGCGCCGGTGTCACATAGTTTGCATCGAGCTGAGCCCTCTTGGGGTCACCAAAACTTATCAACTCTTCCCACGGCACACTTTTGATACCATTATCATGCCGCATCAAGACATAGAAGTCGAGTAACTGAGCAAAGTGCTCACTATCGACGACACGGTCTCTATACATCCACGGCATCTCATCATACAACTCTGTCCGGTAGACCTCACTGACTCCACTCATCGAATCGATGAGTATATCGACAAAATAGGAGACATCCTGAATATTAAAATCGATCAGATAGCGTTTCATCGCCTCCTGTAACACTTCTGAAGCAGCCAATAAGTTGAGATTGAACTTGCCTCTGGCACTGTGCATGGCGATCTTCACACGAAGGTCCTCCATCTCGAACGGGATCAAAGCTGCACTATCAAGAAAGATCCGCAGCGTCATCGTATCCTCGACCGGCATCACCTCGGTAGCTCTGTTCAAAAGGATCAGGACATCCTCCATCACCGCACTGCTCTGTACCAGAAAGCGCCCCTCCGCCAACTGCTGGTTCCCTTTTTTCAGCTGAGAGAGGCTTAGCCCGACTGCGACCGTGATAGCCATGATAAAAAAGACGGTCACCATCAATGCGATAGCGGGACGCATCGACAGATAAGTATTTTCTCTTCGTAGGCTATCTCTCATCATCCTCACCCTAGCTGATACTCATACTGAAGATCGGAAGCAGCATAGCTGCGACGATGAAGCCGATCATACCACCCACAAAGAGCATCAATGCAGGCTCAAGAAGTGTCAACAAGATACCCATCTTGTCACGGTTCTCTTCGACATAGAGCTCCGCGATATTGACCAGTACCGGCTCGACCTGAGAGGTCTCCTCACCCAGCGCTATGGACTGTATGAACGCCTCGTTCAGATGAAGATTTGACTCTTTCAAAGCTGTAGAGAGCCGTTTACCCTCTACGACTTTGTTAGCGGCCTCACTAAAAGCCTTTCTTAACACGTCGTTCTCCAAGATCTTCGATGAGAGGTCTATGGTCTGCACGAACGGGACACCCGAACGCACCAGCAGTGCTCCGATAAAAGCAAAACGCCCCAGTTCGTTCTTCATAGCGATATCACCAAAAAGAGGGAGCTTAAGCAAGGCACCATCCATCACGTAGCGAAAAGGTGCGCTATATTTATAGGCCAATGAGTAACTTGAGATGATCAGAAAGAGTATACCCAGGAGAAGTGCATAGTTCTCACTGAAAAAATCTCCGGCAGTGATGACGATCTGTGTGACTTTTGGGAGTTCCTGATCCATACTGCTGAAGATGCCGGTGATCTGAGGTACCACGAAAGCGAGCATGAACGCGACCATGAACAAGGAGATGACCACCATGAACAGTGGATAGGCAAAGGCCCCTTTGATATCCTTGGCTATACGGTCCTGCTCTTTTAAGAAGCGCGAAAGCTCCAGCAGTACTTCATCAAGTATCCCTCCGGACTCACTGACTTTGATGGACTGTTTAAAGAACTCAGGAAGGACTACGACGTTTTGTGCCTCCAGGGCTGCATAGAAGTTCTTGCCCTCATCCAGAGAGGTATTTAGTGATTTCAAAAAGAGATTGAGTTTCTTGTTGTGTGTATACTGGGTCTGGACTACCTGCAATGCACCGACGATAGAGATCCCCGAACGTATGTACATCGCCAACTCACGACTCAGTTGTGCCAGCTCTTTGGTCGAGATATGGTATTTTCGGCTAAGGCTCACCCCCTCAAAGACCGAAGGGGAGTCCTCCTTGATATGCTCATAGATGATCTTTTGTGCTTTGAGCTTCTTCTTCGCCTCTTCGATCGACTCCGCTTCGATCTTGTCTTTGATCCTGCGACCACTACTATCGATCCCTTTATATACAAAGATCACTGCAGCACCTCCTCGATAAGAGCCTGTTTTGCGTCGACGACCTCTTCTATCGAGGTGTAACGTTTTACTGTACCAAAATAACCGGGATAGTCTATCACCATCTCCTTCGTCTTGATGATCATCTCACTGCTGCTGCCATCACTATACCTGTCATAACGGAAACAGACCGGTTCCTCTACGCCATTCTCAAGAAATAGCGGCAGCCACTGTACTTCACGGGTAAGCAGAAGCTGATCGAAGTGGAAATACTCTGCCTTCTCATCCACAAATGCAGGAAGCTCCTTGAGCATCTTCTCACCTCTATAGAGTGCACACTCCTTACAGCGGTCGATGCAGATGACCGAGAGGTGATCATGATCTTGCTGACTGGCCACAAAATCAGGTAGGTTCATGAGATCGACAGCCTCTGCCTTGTCACTAAAACGCTTCATATTGTTAGATGCCAGTCCATAGACCAGTCCGATGATCAGCACCACCAGCATCAGCTCAATAAGGGTGAATCCCCGACTTCTCATCTCTGCTTAGAACTTACACTCGCTAAAACGGATATCGGCATACTCATCCTTGCCACCCTCTTTACGATCAGCACCCATCGAGACCAGATCGAACTTACCCTCTTTATTGATATAGATAAAACCATTTCTCCATGAGTCCATAGGCATCTTCTCATCCTCAAAATAGCCTGACTTGGAGTAGAACGGATACTTTGAGGCATCCGGGTTAGCTGTCAAAGACTCCAGCCCCTCCTCGGTAGTCGGATAGGTACCATTATCAAGTTTGAACATCTTCAATGTCTCAGCGATGTTCTTCATCTGGACACAGACAAGTCTCTGCTTTGCCTCTTCCCCTTTACCCATGATATTAGGGACTACAAGAGAGGCCAGTAGGCCGAGGATGACGATGACGATCATAAGTTCGATCAATGAAAAACCTGCTCTAGCCTCCGAAGAAGCGTGTTCCGATATTCCGTTTTTGTTATACATCATGCTCTAAGCCTTTGCCAAAGATATTTATAGACGATTATAGTGTTCTAACCTAAACAAACAGTAAATTTTAATGCGACACCGCTATGGAACTACTAAAAGCGCTCTCTGCACCCACATCTTCAAGCACATCTTATTCCTTCTTTACCCTTAAGAGAGCTTAGGTCACGCACACTGTCTCTTATCCTTCATATCTCTATAAAGCCATATAGCCTACAATCATACTATGACTATCTCTTATCAAGGAGAGCAAGATGAGACGCTACCGATGTCCCTCCTGTGACTATATCTATGACCCTGCCCTTGGTGATCCGGAAAGTAATATACCTCCCGGGACACCCTTTGAAGAGCTTCCTGATGACTGGCAGTGCCCGGACTGTTTTGAACCTAAAGAGTCCTTCGAAGTGATCGATGAGTAAAATCCGTCTTATCTGATGCAACTTCACACTTGAGTGATACGCTACAACCTTTTCACATCTTTGCATAGCTATAATCACGCATGCTTACACAACTCCTATCCAATCTGGTCGCAGGCGGGATCACCGGCTACATCACCAACACTATGGCCATCAAGATGCTCTTTAAGAAGTACCCCATCGTTGGAGGGGGCGTACTTGCAAGCAATTTTGAGGAGTTTGTGGAAAACATCAGTAAACTGGTCGAACGTGACCTCATCAACCATGCCACACTCGAGCATGAGTTCTCCAGCGACACTTTTAAGTCAGAGCTGCAAAAAGCGGTGGAGCACCTTCTTAAACAAGCCCTCTATAAGCGTTTCCCCGACACCACACTTGGCGACATCGAAGGCCTCAAAGAGAGTCTTGACGCCATGCTCGACTTTCTCGAGCCCATGGAGGCCGATCTTATCGATGCTCTGTTGGAGCGCAGTGCTGCACACATCAATATCGATGCACTTCTACCCAAGGAGCTACAGCAGGAGTTGAGTCAAGCCCTCTTCTCCCATCTCTATGAGACTATAGTCACCTTGACTCCTGAGGTGATGGAGCAGTTACGCAATAGTGATATCAGCATCGAGAGACTCTTGACCAAACGCATGATGGACTTACTTGATGGAGGACTTGAGACCCTGCTTGAGATGCTGCTGCAAAGCATCGATCCTCTTGCTTTCGAGACGATGTTATATGATATCAGAGACTCTTTAGGGCTTGACACCCTTATCCCGGCTCTTCTGGAGATGCTCTTCTCCAAAAGTATCCAGGAGCGATTGGGAGAGAAGCGTACGACAGCACTCTCTCAGCACCTTATGGGACGCTTTCTTCTCCTGATGGAGAGCTCACAGGGCAGAGAAGAGCTTATCCGCCTCTCCGCGGCGATACTTGAGAGTCTCAAGGGTGTCGATGAACCACTTAGCGATCTTCTCAGCGAGCAGACCACCAGTGAGATCGTCAAGCTCGTCGAGACTCATCTGCCTCGTCTGCTTACACTGATGATAGAGTGGCTTGAGGCCAACAGTGGTGACCTCGAGGTGTTCATAGAGCGCCTTATCGATGATTCACTTAAAAGCGGCGGTCCACTTGGTAAGATGAAGTACTCCTTCAAGGCGGTCTTTCTGGGTAAGGTCACAGAGCGCTTCCGCTTAATAGAGCGGCTAACCGGGATACTTGATGATGAGAGCTCCAGAGAAGCCCACGTCCGTAAAGGACTGGACCTGGTACTCGACGCTATCAGCAGACGAAGCATCGGCCAGGTCCTCACGGAGCTGACAGAGCGCAACTGGCTTACACCACTACTCGTCGCAAGGCTCATACAGCTCAACCTTCCCAGAGCTGCCCCTTTCATCGAGCGTCTTATGTTCGGCGAGCTCTTCGCCCGCCCACTCTCATCACTCTTTAACAGTGGCTGGCAGGGACAACTTCTCGACCAAGTCGAATCACTGCTCGAACCACAAAGACTAAGTCTCTGGCTAAAAGATACCCAAAAGAACAGAGAGTTAAAAAAGCTGGCAGCTTCTCAGATACGTAAGACGGTCCAACGACCGCTGGGCAGTCTTATCAATGAAAAGAGTCCTGTGACACTCCTTGAGATGCTCTCTAAACATGAGCCACAGATGCAGTTACTCTTTACAGAGCGTGTCCAAAAACGCGTACAGGACCTACCCCTTTCCACATTTCTGGACAAAGAGACACTCGCCTTCATCCGTCCGAAGATACAACATCTTCTACAGGAGCAAAAGAGTGCGTTCACACTTAAGGCCAAGTCAACACGCTTACATACACTCTTCGACATAGTCGCCGGACATGAGAGCAGTGCCGAACGTCTAAGTGACATCGCTGTCATGGGGATCAATGACAACCTTCCCCTGCTCCTCGAGAAGAACGTCTCCACTACAGTCAAGAACGAACTGCTATCGATGGGACCGACCAAGCTGCAAGAACAGGTCGAAGAGTTCATGGGTGCAGAACTCGGTCCCATCACCTGGCTGGGTGCGGGACTGGGTGCCGGAGTCGGAGGCGTACTCTATGGTGTACAGCAACTCTCCGGCGCCCTGAGCGGTCCCTATCTTTACGCCACCATCCCTCTCGTCTATGGTGCGACAGGAGTCTTGACCAACTGGCTTGCATTAAAGATGCTTTTCAGACCTTACGAGCGAAAAAGTCTACTTGGTATGAATATCCCATTCACCCCGGGGATCGTAGGTAAGCGAAAACCCTTCTTTGCAAAGAACATGTCCAAATTCGTCGATGAGACCCTACTGACACAAGATGCTATTCACGATAAGATCATCACCCTCAGACCTCACCTTATCGAAACTTTAAAAGCCTATATAGTGGCTGATGACTACAGAGTCGCCGGGGCATTTCTGGACCAGCACGCTGAATACTTCTCTACAGAGATATTCTTCTCTGCCTATGGCATGTCAACTAAACAGTTTGATACAGAAGCGATGGCAAAGAGAGCACTCTTTACCGCCAATAGTACAGACCTATCCTATTTTCGTGATCCCTCCAACCGTAAGGCACTCAGAGAGAGAGGACGAAGACGCATAGAGAGTGGTCTTATAGCACGGGCGCAGCAGTGGCTTGATGATCATGCTACGCAGACTTTTGAACATGCGCTGCCAACTGAGGTCGCAGAGGTGACAGACCGACTGATCTCACTTGGAGTAGACCGGGCACTGACTTACATCCATCAACGGCTTGAAGAGAAAGAGCCTCTCCTGGAGATGATCGCTACAGTGGCAGAACCTGTTCTCAAGCAGTGGCAGGACCGTCCCATCCACTCCCTTCTAACGCCGAAGATGCAAGCTCTTTTCACTACACGCCTAAGTGAATATGTCGTAAGCCGTCTACAGAGTGATCGTGTACAACATGAGGTCATCGACTTTCTCCAGAGTATGCTGATCGAGGAGACCGTACAGACAGACAAGAACATCGGTGAGATGTTCAATGGTGCACTGACCGAGACCATCGAGGAGAACCTACGCCTTCTTTTCGATCATGGTCTCGACGGGATCATCGAACAGCTCCAGGGGGAGAAACGAAGTATCATATCCGAGATCAGACGGGCAGTCAAGTCACACAACAGTTTTGCGACCAACGCACTCTTTAGAGCCAGCGGTGTCTTTGGCGATATCAGACGTTTCATCACGATCTTGATCGACAAAGAGATGCCGATCTTTTTAAATGAGCGTAAAGCAGAGATCGAGTCTGTCACCCATCAGTTTCTTGAAGAGCTTAAGGAGAAGGAGTTAAGTACCTTTGGGATCAAAGACGAACTGCTGGACCTTCACACCTTCGCTCCCATCGTCAATGAAGTCCTGAGCCATCACGATGTCGCTTCAGGGATCGCAAAGGTCAGCATGATGATGGTAGAGGACACCTACACCGCTACACTCGGTGAACAGCTCGAAGTCATGGAGTTTCATTCGGTAAGTACCATGCTTGAGATGCTAGAGGAGGAGATCGACTTTGCCAGAGTACAGCTAAGAGACTCCCTTCAAAAAGAGCACACCCTGCTCACCCAGCAGCTCTCCTCGTTCATCCAAAACACCCGAAGTGAGTTTTTCAGCCATAATACACTCAATGATCTACTTGCAGGGTTGACACATCAAGATGTCGAAGAGCAGATACGCTTTAGCTCCCAACAGCTCTTTAGCTCACCGGGATATGCACGTTTCGAACAACACCTCGTCACTGCATTACTTGATGGGTTTGACACAGAAGGGATCGCCTCTTTAGTAGATGAGAGCAGACTCCAAAAATCACTTGAGCAGACCATCACCACACTTCTGGGTGATGATGCCTTCAGAGATTCGATCGCACGCGTGATCATCCCGTTTATGGCAACGACACTTCGCTCACTCAACACTCTTGTCGATAAGCGACTTAAAGAGTATCTGCTTGACAATGGTCTTGAAGCCATCTATGACACTGTCGTCGCCAATATGGATGGGCTTGTCGGGTCCATCGATTTCAAAGAGGTCATCGAACGCGAGATCAATGCCATGCATCCAAGTGAACTCGAAGAGATGCTCAACTCCTTTGCCAAAGTCTACTTTAACCGACTCATCCTCTATGGGGCATACGGAGCAGTCTTCGGAATACCGGTGGCATTTTCGTATTGAGAGTGTTTACTCTTTAAGACTCCAGAAAAAGATATCGTTCTCATCTCCAGCGCTGAAGAGTTCGTTCTGATTTAAGAATCGGATGGTCGTCAATGTCGCAAAATGGCCTATAAGACGGTCCCTCTTCTTACCGCTGCTCACATCAAAGAGCTGTAAGTCGTTCTCCTCACCACTTGCGTAGACACCGACAGACCCATCAGGGCTCAGTCCGGCGCAGTAGACAAGGAAATCACTCTTTATATGATACGGCTCCCCACCTTTTGGATAGACACCGACTCTTCTGTCCTGTCCGGCTGTGATCACTGTACCATTACTATAAGCGACCTTATAGACCTTATCGACGTTTTCACTCGAGAGGAGCGCTAAAGTCTCTGCGCTCTTCACATCACTCACTGTTATCTCACCACTCTCATCTGCTGTGATCATCGTACTACGGTCTTCACTGAGCTCGATATCGGAGAAAGCACCCTGCGCTATTTGATGCTTATAAGCCTGATATCGTTCCTGGGTATCATACAAGATCATATCATAGTCCAGCGTCCCGAAAAGAATCTTCTCATCATCGATGAAACGTGCCTCCTGGATGACCAACTTATCCGATGGTCTTATGATGTTCTTGAGCTCTCTTCCATCATGCACCCATACATTACGATAGCCATCTGCACTGCCACTGACAAAGAGTGTCTTTCCATTTAGACGGTCGACGCTAAATATCTTTGCAGGGATGAGTTCACCTTTAAAATCCTTCAGAGGCTCTATCGTTATCTGTCTTGTCACCTTTCGTGTTCTGATGTCAAATACATCGATACTGCCGATATCCGTGGATGCATAAAGTTCAAAACCATCTATCACAAAGTCTGTCACTACTCCCGAAGCATGTAGACGAAAAAGAGGTTTGATATCTCTGGCATCGAGAGAGAGGAGTAATACCGAGATGATCAAAAAGAGTCGTAATAGGGACATAGGTATCCTGACGAAACAAATAAATATTTTAGCAGTATAACTTATTTTGCTGATCAGCATCTCCTTAGAAGAGCACTTTTAGCACTCGAACCGATCATCTCACAGAGCATGACATCACCTCTGCTCACAAAAGCCATCTCTACAAAACACATAAGAGAGTCACTCTTTAAAGAAGCTTATATAAAGATCTACTGCCTCTTGAGTTAAGCAAATAATTATAAATATTATATAACAATATCAAACTATATATAATCTCGTTTACCGATCTTTATAGTATATGAAGGACACCAATGGCATTTTTCTCATTTCTAGGACTGCATAAAAAAGTTGATGAACCAACCCCTCAATCTATATGGGACACTCTCGACAGAGACTATGAAAGACTGGAGTCCCATAAAAATCCCTCACATCAGAGCGACCGGAAAAGATCTGAGGTAGACTTATGGGGCAAGCTTGATGACTATTACGAAAAACAGGAGAGAAAGTTAAACCATCTCTCGGTTCGCCACTCCATATAAAGGAACGGCATGGGTCTCTTCTCTTTTTTCAAAAAAGACAAAAAATCTGATAGCTCCCTCTGGGGTCTTCTCGATAGCTTTCACGCAAAAGATGATCCGGATATGGAAGCCTACCGATCGAGCAAAAAGTTCAGATCAGATAAAAAAGTCTGGGATAGACTGGACAAGTACCATAAAGGACAAAAGAGAAGCTCTAAAGAGCACTCCAAGCAAGAGCCACTCGAGGACGAGGAAGAGAAGAGCTGATCATCACGAAGAGCTTTTCAGCCAATTAAGTACAGACCGGACAGGTTCCTGCGCTGCTTTTTTAGCGCTACCTGGTGCTATTATCTCACTCCAACTACGTTCAAGACTGCTAAGTGCTTCTGTAATAGCGACTGCATATAAAAGTGTCTCTCTCTCTTCGATCAATCCCAATCTCAACAGTTTCTCGACACCATCATCCACCTCAAAGTCCATAGGCAGCTCATAGGTCATCGACATATGTGCTTCAATAGCTTCATCAAGTCCTTTACGATCGAGCCTGCCATTATCATGAACGATGAAGAGATAGGATAGTAGTGCCTCTTTACTCTCCTCCATCTCCGCCATATTGACCATATAAGCCAGTGCACCTGCATTATTATCTAGATTATAGTAATAGAGATGTTTTGCCAGTGTCGCCATATAGCGTGTATGCTGAGTAAAGACATTTTTGATCTGCCGCCAGAGCACACCGCCAAACCCACCGACTGCCATGATGAGAGAAAAAGGTTCTATGACGGCACCGATCTTACCTATCATCGTAACGACTCCACCGACTGTCCCGCCACCTCCGGTCACTCCTATCTTTAGCTTATCCTGCATAGTCATACGGACTTTAGTATTGGGAAAGAGCATCTCCAGGTCGGGATGTGGTATGTCTTTAAAGAGTTTGATAAAGATCCGTTCACTCTTCTCCCCCTCGATCAGGACCTTGTTGTCTTTACGCAGCTTTTTGATGACCTTCTCAAGCTCTTGACCATCACGCTCAGCTATCTCCTGGGCACGCTGTGTCAACGTCTTTGGTTTAAGCAGTAAAAAAAGACGGCGGTAGATATTGACCCTGACCTCCTCTTTTTTCAAATAAAGGCTCTTCCAGTCACGCCTCTCCTCATACTTATAGGCTTCACCCCGATAGAAAAGAGAGATATCGTCAAAATCCTCAAAATCGACCGTCACTTCCACTCCGTGCGGTGAAGTCTTTGCCAACGCTATGTTAAGCGCCTCTTCAGTCAGTTCCTCATAGTTCGCATTATCCAGTAGGGGACGGATCTCTTTGACAAGGTCATTTTTCATCTCCAGGTAGGCTTCTGGTGAGTGACTTTGACGTGTCACGGTATCTGTGTCAGGATTAAAAGGATGATAGAGTCGCTTAAGCCGTTTAAGTAGCCCAAAGAACTTTGCATGGTAGAACTGCTCCAAAAGTAGTGAGAACTTGCGATACCCCTCTTACTCCACTTCTTCAAAAGAGAGATGCTCCAGTGCGTCCTCTAACAGCTCATCATAGGCAACAGGGATAAAACGTTCCAATATTTGATCATCAAAGTTCATCATATCTACTTTTTAACAGCTAAAAAGATCTTTATCTGATCCAAAAAGCTCTATTTGTTTGGTGCAAAGATTATACCTTGCGCTTCTTTAACACAGATAGAAGCATCTGCCAAAAGAGGCTGCTTCTTACTCAGCAGGTCATGATCACACTGACCAGTAGACACTTAGCATACAGAAAGTCTTGGATCAGCCGATATCCATATGGACACTATTATATATCCTAATACCTAGATCTGCCTACTTAAGACTGTAAAAGAAGAAGTATCTCTTATACTTAGCATTATTTTTTGATATAATCCATATATTAGATCAAATCATATTATATTTTTTAAAAACATTCGGTGATCTTGGCACTAGCTGATCACGAAAAACCCTTTTTCATAAATAAGGAAGTAGACTTTCAGATGAGACGACTATCACAGATACTCTTTTTTTCATTCACACTTATAGTTACGCAGATCTCTGCTCTTGAGACCGATGACATCACCTTGGCAAATGGTGGTATCATCATCCATAAACAGACTCTTAAGCATGTCGATGGACTCTCTCAGATGTTTCAAAAGGGTCGTTTTACCGGTCGCTTACGTTCAAACCTCATGGTCTGGAACTGGGAGGAGAGCGTACTAAACCGGAATGATGACAACTATGCCTGGGGTATCGGCGGAAGTCTCCACTACTCTACTGCCTATTTCAACGGATTTAGCGCGACAGCAGGGTACTACTCCAGTTTTGTCGCAGTCGATGATACCGATCGTGATAACAGTATAGGCTATTTTGATGCCGGAAAAGCAGGGAAAGACACCTATGCCAGAGCATACGGTCATGGAGCATCACTTAATGTCCTTGCCATCGTCTTTGCAGAATATAAATACGAAAAGACATCAGTCAAGTTTGGTCGTCAAAAGTTCGAGAGTGTCCTTCTGCGTTCAAATGACACAAAGATGGTCCCCAACACATTTCAGGGCTTGAGTGTTGACAGTCAGGGCGATCTCAAGGACACTCGGCTTCGAGTCGCGTACTTTGACCGTCAAAAACTACGCGACCATCGTGACTTTCACAGCGTCATCGCTTATGGCAGTTACCGGACCAAAGACAGCGACGGGGTCTATGTACCTAACAGAGGTGTTGGTCTCGAAAATGATGATGCCGCATCACATAGAGGGCTCAGTGTAAGAAATATAGAAGCTGCAGGAGAGAAGGTCGATCCGGGTATGCTGGTCTTTACTGCCAAGAACAACTCTGTCCGAAACCTACGCATGGACCTTGATACTATGTATATCGATGGCTTTGTCGCTTCTGTGATACCAGAAGTCAACTACGACTTCTTTCTCGACAATGGGATGAGATTGACCCCCGGTATACGCTATATGCGACAGTTCGATCAGGGTGCGGGTAAGATAGGAGGCGCTTCACTGACAGGAAGACTCGGTTCTGACAAGAAAGCACTCCCCACAGAAAGTGCCTCTTATACAGACCCCGACAGTGTCGATGGCAGCATGGTCTCTGCACGACTAAAACTCTTTAGTGAGAACGGATCTATCATGGCAGGTTTCTCAACGGTAGAGGATGCCGGTGACCTCATAGCTCCCTGGCGTGGTTTTCCCACAGGTAACTATACACGCTCCATGGGACAATATAACTGGATGGCCGGAACAGATTCCTATATGATACAAGGCTACTATCACTTTGGCAGAGCCGGCCTTCTCCCAGGTGTCCGGATGGTCATGGATGTAGCCTATATGGACTATGACCAGAAGAAGATCGATGCAGGGACAGTCGCCTTTACAGACCACTCCATCGTCCATCTTGATGTATGGAAGACTTTTGAGTCTATACCACATCTCGAACTAAAACTACGTTTGGGACAGGTATTTGCAGATGAGTACCTCATCAATGGAAAAAAAGTCGATGTCGGATCATATGGGGATTACCGACTCGAAGCCAACTACTTTTTCTAAAAGGTATCTCCACTACGATCGACTTAAGACGCCAAACGAACAAGTGCCTCTCTTAGCGCCTTGATCCAAAGAGCATAACCACTTGAGTTCAGATGTAGTCCATCACCAATGTGGTACTTGGCAGACAGATCACCAGACTCATCGACTATCTGTGATCGAATATCTACAAAATATACATAAGGACGTTCTACTGAGAGCTCTCTAAGGACTCTGTTCAATACGATGATCTCGCTATTGCGTAGTGTATCGTCCCTGATCTTCTCATCAATAGGAAGCACGGCACTTACGATGACCGGGACATCGATCGGCAACATATCCAAGATAGTCTCATGATCTTTACCTATCTCCTGCGCTCCACGTTGCAGCAGATCATTGATACCTACCGCCAGGACAATAGCCCTTGCCCGTTGCATCGAGTCGTAATGACCTACTCTTCTCAATACACCTGCAGTAGTATCGGCACCTATACCGTAATTGACCGAGAGAGAGGATACTGCCGATACACATAGTCCTTGAGTAATACTGTCACCAATAAAGATGACAGACCCATCAGGCACACTCGCGTCCATTCTCTCATGAAAATAGACCATCCTCTTGAAATGGGTATCTGGCAGTGAGACACTCTCACTTACTGAGGAGTCTGAAGGTATGAAAGAGAAGAGGCTATATCGGACTAATATCACTCCCAGAACAAGGTGAAGGAGTATCAAATAGATAAATAGTACTTTTTTAGTCATCACGTCCCTTTATCGACCATACTCCAATCGTCCGTATATGTCATATCTTATAGTAAAAGTATAGTAGTTGTGTGAGGGCTTGCTCTGAAAGAGATGTTAAATCGGTGTAGAAGGTGCAGGCATGATGCCTGCGGGGAAGTGCTTACAGTGGTGTTACGTTCTCAGCTTGTGGGCCTTTTTGACCTTCACCGACTTCGAAAGTCACTTTTTGACCTTCAGCCAATGTGACACGACCGTGACCTGTACTGTTTACTTGACGAAAATGTACAAATACAT
>JAUWRZ010000228.1 GCA_030610325.1 Sulfurimonadaceae bacterium
CATTCTATACTTCAGGCACCAACCCCGGGAAGAGATAATTAGCCAGATGCGTGCCTATCTTTAGACGGATCGGCCCTTTTGGCATATTAGACGTCAGATAACCTCGTTCTGTAAGTTCCTTGATGACCTTACTTCCGGTGCGTTCCTTTGCACCTATCAAGGCAGGGACTCGTCCACGATTGATCTCACCATACATCAGCAGCTCTTTGAAGATGGCATTAGAGTTCTTAGGCAATGACTCCATATCGAACATACCTGCTTGCGTATGCCGAACATAAGCGTCCAAGCGTTCTGTCAACTTGTCGAGCTTGAGATAGCGACCCATGAAATCGACCTGATCTTCGGCACATGTGAGCATAAACATCACAAACTCTTTGAGTGCTCCAGAAGAGAGCGCACCGCGACCATCAAGGCTTCCCTGCCTTATCATATCTGCATGTTTTAAGACCGACCGGTACTCGTCGATATTTCTCGCAAGACCTCTTGAGATGTTCCACAGTCCATAGCCCTCTATCCCTGTCGCATAGAACGCTCCATCCAGCGCCAGTCGGGCTGTACGACCATTCCCATCGATAAACGGGTGGATCCATAGGAGTCGATGATGCGATGCAAGTAGATGAATAAACCGTGTCCCCATCGGTCGTGTAAGCGATCTGTCATAAAGGTCAGCATACCTCATCATCAGACTCCCCACTTCTTCCATCTTAGGTGCGATGTGCTTAGCAACAGAGACATCATGTTTTCGCAGTTCGCCCGGTTGCATCTTTATCTGTCTGCCCTCATCCATGATCTGCAAAAAGGGCTCCATCCCCTCTTGTGAATAGAGATGGCGATGGACACCTTCGATAAAGTCTTGGCTATATGGTGAGGTGACAGAACCATCACTAAACTGCTTCTCGACCCACTGTTGCGTCTCAATATGCGCCAATGACAACATCTGGAGGTCACGCGCTTTTGCATCATCAGAGAACTTGCGCTTCATCGCTGCTTCTATCTCTAGTGGGTGCGTACCTTCTGATTCTATGCGGTTCGAGTAGTAACTGTTGGTGATACGTAGCTGGTCCCTGATGGTATCGATGATGATCTGGGAGTATGAACCCGTCAGTTTGGCACTGTCAATGATCAACTGATCAGCCCTCTCTATCAAAGAAGAGTCAACATTACCCTTTATATCTATTGGTGCGATCGGTGTAAAGTCCATAATCATATCCTTATGGGATATTATATCATCATACAAGATATATTGCGGATATCCATGTGGATGATAAAATACATTCTAGTACCTAAAATAGGGGATATATTACAACTATATAAAAATATACTAGAACTATTTGCGGATATCTATACGGATGACACCTCAAAAGACAAGAGCTCTTGTGATGATTATCAGCTCATCACTCCACCATCATACAGACACGTTAGAGACGAGCTGGAAACAGGCTACGCCAATATCATTCCGCTCTGGCTATTTGGGTTTTTATATTAGTCGATAATAAGCTATCAATAGCTTCCTACACAAACGCGCCTTGGCCATCGATCTTATAAGCTTTGAGCAGAAGATCAACCGCAAGGTTACGAACCGTATAGTTGGCTGCTTCGTAAATATCTGTATCTGTCCAACCTACCTTATAAGCCTTTTCAAGATCACTTTTTTCGACGTTATCGGGATCTAAGACCATTTTGACCACAAGAAGTAAAAGTGCTTTATCTTTTGGCTTGAAAGGGAAAGTCGATGGGTCTTCTTGAGCATTACGAAGATCATCTAACTCTATGTCCATCTGAGAGATCATGATCGCTTCACTTGTCGTGACACAATATTTACAATCATTTTTCGCAGCTACCAAGTATCTTAAAACTGCCAGTAACTCTGAACTTAGACGAGGATGAGACTCATAGTCACTTAGAAACTCAGTAAATTCCTGAAGGATCTTCGGACTCATAGCCATCACTAAAAGAGGATCAGGAAGGAAACCCATAACGTCTTCAGCATGTTTACACATCAATCGAACAAACTCTTCTTCACCCTTCGGTGCCTTTGGAACAATAAGTGGTGTTCTCATCTCAGTTGGCTCAAAGAGAGGAGCTTTTGACCTTGGACCTTTTTTACGAAAAAAAAGAAACAGTCTCATCATCAAGACCTTCATTGGTAAATCCTTTTATTTGAGGGCAGAACACTCATCATAAGTCATGTGTTTAGAAAACGCCCCCTATTAGTACCAGCTGATCAAAGGGCACCTCTCAAGTTGTAGCGTCGTACTTCTGAGCAAATTGTATATTTATGTTCATTAATAGTAATTTAATTACTATTAATGAATGTAATTTCTAGAACATGATTAAGATTTCTCGCCCATGAGAATAGGTCAAATACTAAAAGTTGCTATTTATGCTCACAAGAAGGAGGGATGAGTGCGATCGAAAGAGCAATTGATCAGATAGTGGGACTAAAAAAGTAGAAGTCTGTTTTATTCCTCTATTATTTTAAGAAACATCTCATAGACCTCATCTACCTTCTCCAGAAGATCATCATCAAGTTCAAGCCATAGTGTAATATATCCATCCATCAATCCATTTAGTGCATAGGCCATTCTTTTAGCTTTTACTTCATCAAGACTTGGATCGACCTTTGTAAGACAGACATTGAGAAAGGTAAAGATCTTTTCAAAAGGGTTCGCATGTTCACTATAAAGGCTAGTGAAAAAAAGAGGATTATTACCACCTTGCTCAATTGCTTTTCGTTTTTGTAGGACATGCTCAAACTTTGCTTCAATATATGCATGGATCCTCTCTTTTGGCGTACTCTCAGGGGAGATCTTCACTTCGAGTTCTGCAAACAGATTATTGATCTGATACTCTATGTAAGATATATATAGGCCTTCTTTAGAGTTGAAGATCGCATAAATAGTACCTACAGAGACTCTTGCTCTCTTGGCTAACTCAGCGACTTTCATCTGTTCATAGCCAATTGCTTCAAACATAACTGAAGCTTCTTCGAGTAATAGCTCTTTTTTAAGATCCTTCATCTTCTCTTTTATTAACATTTTCGGTACCTGTTTTAAAATATTCTAATAAAAGTATAGCTTGTCGTTGCTTCATGTGCAAAAAAATTCCTAGTATATGAGAAGCGATCTCAGCCTGGAAGTCAAGGTTGAAAGAGGCTTGAAAACAGTTAAAGCAAGTGAATACGTTCAATATGTCATAATGCCGCGCATACATAAAAAACTTTTAGGATAACAAATGGCACTTATTACATTGACTGATGAAAGCTTCAACAAGACCGTTGAAGAGAACGAGATAGTAATTATTGATTTTTGGGCAGCTTGGTGTGGGCCTTGTAAATCTTTCGCCCCGATCTTTGAAAAGACTGCGGAAAAATACCCTGATGTCGCATTTGCAAAGCTAAATACCGAAGAGCAACAAGGGGTAGCAAGCCATTTTCAGATCCGCTCGATTCCCACGACAATAATCTTAAAAGAGCAGGTAGTCGTCTTTCAACAAGCTGGCGTCTTACCTGAACCGTCATTAATAGATATTGTCGAGCAAGTACAAGCACTGGACATGGATATGGTTCGTAAAGAGCTAGAGAAGCAAGCAGCTGAGACTGCTGAGCCCACTGCTTAGACAAAACAGATCAAAGGTAGGAGGAGAGACAGATAGCTATTTCTCCGCTATCAAACAGACGCTCTCCTCCCTGCTCTCACCTGCTTCAACATCGATCCGTTCCATAAGATAGCAGAAACAGTCCTGACGGATGACACGTTCATCTAGCGTGATCATAGCAGGCATCATCTCCTTTTTCAGACGGATCGCATCACCTGCGACAGTGAAGAAATCATCAAAACGCTCTTTACCCTTATCATCTCGTGCTTCAAATCGTGCATCTGATCCCGGTCGGACATGGGCAAACAGTGTACCGGTCGGTAGTTCGGTGAAGTTATCATCTTCGAGTTCACTTAACAGCTTTATCTCCGCATTCTTATCGGTAAAGCTGAAACTGTGTGCCTCATCGATCTTCACCGTGGCTACAGTATGGTAGGCATCGACACCGTGATGCTCTATGTGGTGATGCTCAAAGCCTTCGAGATGCAGAAGTGTCTCTATAAACTCGCTCGCATGTTCGACACCATGTGCGACATGGGGTTTTCCACACTCTATCGTTATTGCCGGGCAGTGCTCAGCAAGTGCCATGGACTGCACCCCTTTAGGCGTCTCAAAATAGACCACCGTTCGCCCAAAGAGTGAAGCCAGATAGAGAAAATCGGTACGCAGACTGTTGATGCAGCCGTAGTGTGGGTTCTTCCCCGTGTTGTTATGGATGTCGATACTGGCAAAAGGCTCATACGATTTGACCCGACGTACCACCTTTCGCATCAACCTTGCCTCTTTGCTATTGTCATGCTCACATCCGGGCCAGACACGGTTATAGTCGGGTTGTCCATCGAGTCGACGCTGCCCCTCTTTCGCCGCATAGACATTACC
>JAUWRZ010000217.1 GCA_030610325.1 Sulfurimonadaceae bacterium
GATATCAGATTATAGATGAGCCATGTGAGCCCTATGACTATGAGCAGATGCGTAGTCGACTTTATCATAGAGAAAAGATAGTCTTCCAGGCCAAGCTGGTCTGCTCCATAGAGTATGATGGTCCCAAACAGAGTGATCTGCAGGGGGCGGAGATAGCGTAGGGTGATCGTCTCCTTGCTGGAACTCTTTATAAAACGAATGTGACGAAAGAGTGGCATGAGGAGACTTTTGAGAAAGTAGCTTACCATTACTGCCAGGACAAGTATAGATACCAGCATAAGCAGCTGCCAAAGCTCTGTGTAGTATAAGCGTTTCAACAAGAGGGGAGAGATGTCCTTGGCAAATCCTTTTAATCCAAAATAGAGACGGTTCTCTTCTAAAGCCTTGGTAGGGAAGTGCGGCTTGATATGTTCCATCTCATAATAGAGCTCATCAATACTATCAAGTGTCTCAGGTGTGAACTGCCATCTTATCGCTCCATCGACCTCGTAAGGTGCTATGATGATATTGCCGATAGGATGATGGAAATAGATATAGGGCTTTTTACTCTTTGGATCATTGGGGATCTCCTGGTACATGACATAGACAAGCCGGTCAAAGACACTCTTGAGATAGTAGGCTAACAGTGGTGCCTGCCACTCCCTGATCGAGGGGTCGATCTCTGAGAGGTTCATAGTAGAAGTCACTGCCCCTCTGCCGCCACTTGACCAACGTGGATACTGTTCAAACAGGGTACGGATCGTCGCTCTGGGGTGGAGCAGCTTTAGATTGTCTTTAGGATCGATCTCATATTTTCCCCTGGTGGACAGAAGTGCTTTTAAGTGGTTTTTTAACATCTTATGCCCAGGAAGTATGATCCTCCACTGCTGCGTATCATCTTCTTGGATAAACTCGACCGGGACGCTTACATCACTTCCTGTCTGATGCAAGGTCACTGATGCTCTTTTTGCAGTCATGCTCTTGTAGGATACGATCGGGTTGACAGTACATTCGTTTAGGATCCCAAAGAACATCCTCGCAAGCATCAATCTGTTGACATGGCGAAGCTTTTTTCGCTCCTGCGTATAATGGAACAGTTCTCTGACTTTTGTCAGTGCTTCGTGATTACCAGCTCTTACGCGGTTACCCAGATCTAAAAAAGAGTATAGGGTCGTGATAGGAGAAGAGCGATCTATCTTGATCTCATTGAACGCTTTATCATCTTCTGCCCGGATAGCAGCCAACCACATACCATTTCCAAATTCACCGAAAAAAGTCTTTTGGCTGCTACCCATGGTGACAGAGACGTGATTGCTTACCTTGCTCTCATTTGTTAAGAGAGCCGTGAGACTGTTGCCATCGATCTTACCTTTTAAGGTGCCGTTAGATGGCTCAAAACTTCCTGTGACATCCATACCATCTTGCTCAAGAGTCAGGATGTAGGCGCCTGACTTCCAAAAGACATGCCACTCTCCGCTCCATGGGCCTTCATTAGCTGAGAGTGCGACGATAACGAGAAGATATAAGGAGATGAGGGCTTTTTTTAACATTTGTATGACCATCCAGAGTTAGTGTGACGTGTCTATAGCACAGCCCTGTATCTGAGGTAGAGCGTGTTGTCCTACATGTCAGTCATCTAAAATCATAGCATAGTTAAAAGGTGATAGCGTTATCTAGTTGATAGGAGGTCATAGAAGAGGAGCCGGAAAAGTCCAGGCTCCATGTTGTTCGAACGAGGTAGATCAGATGCTTATGCTGTTGCGTAAAGCTCTTTCTCTCTTGCGATAAGTACATCACCTAAAAAGAAATAGGCCTCTTTCCATGCTTCGATGACATCATCAGTGGCTGCGTCACCGAGTACGTCCTTTACGGCCTGCAGAAGGGAGACACCGACCATAGGGTAGTGCTCTGGCTTTACTGCTGTGTTGACATGTGTCTGTGCCATCTTCTCAATAGCTTTGTCCAGGACAGAGAGATTGTCGATGTTTGCCGCGTAAGCTGCGACGGCTGTAGCGAGTTTCTTATGCTGATCGCTGGAAGCGTCTTTAAACAGCTCTTTTGTCTCAGGGTGATTAGCAAAGAGTATCTCATACATCCTTGTAGTGATAGCTTCTCCATTGTCTGCAACAGGCTTGGCAGTGGCTTTTACGATCTCAATAGTCTTTTCTGATAGTCCCATCTTTTATATTCCTTAGTGTTCATAGTATGTCACGATGGAAATATAGCAGAGGAAAATATGTTATATCTTACTTTTCTCATACTGATGTAAGAAAAAGGTCAGATGTACCGATTGGAAACAGACAGAGGTGTATTGACTCTTTCAAGGGAAGTAATATATGGGTGGTTATTTGGTGTACGAAGAGAGTAAAAAAGGGTAAAGACATATGCTGAAAGACTCAGCATATATACTTAGATGATCATAGACCGTTGATGTACTTAGCAAGAGCAACGATTTCCTTACTGGAAAGACCAACAGTCGCATCATACATCACCCGACTGTCTTTATGCATAGTGTAAGCTCCAGTTCTTTCGTCCTGGTCTCTGTATGCTCTGATCTCAAGTGCCAACTTAACTGGGTCCGCACCTGCCAATGGCACGGGTCCCCCGCGAGAAGTGTTCATACCTCCATCGCCATGACATATCGAACAGTGTTGTTCATAAAGTGCCTCACCATTTATTGGCTGAAACCCGCCTGTCTTGCCTTCTGGCACACTATCTGCTGCGATCAGAGTAACACTTGCAAGTAGTACAGAAAGAATGATCTTTTTCATTTTAAAACCTTGTCAAAATTATATTCACTTATTATAAGCATAAAATCTTAAATTAACTAATAAACCTTAATGATTCAGGAGTAACTAATAAACAGAAGTGATATATACTGAAAGATCCAGCATATATCTTTAGATTATTTTAAACCGCTGACATACTCAGCAACAGCGTCGATCTCGTCCCAAGAGAGATCAGCAGTAGCACTTTTCATCAATGCGCCTAGCCCATACTTACTATACGGAGTCTCTAAGTCTCTATAAGCTCTTAGGTCCTTTACTAATGCGTCTTTTCCCATTCCGGCGATCACTATCTTTTTGCCGTTGATCTTATCAGAATAGACACGATCCATACTCTTACCATCTTCACCATGACATGATGCACACTGTTTCTGATATATCAGATCAGCTTGCGGTGGTAACATCAGACCTGGTTTATATACGGCTCTACTATTATCTGCTGCAACCAGACTAACACTTGCGATCACTACAGAAAGAATAATTTTTTTCATCTTTAAACCTCTAGATTCTTAAATATTTAGGCTCCATTATAATCATAGAAGTATTAAATTAACTAAAAAACATCTTACTATCGGCAATTTTGTATTATATGTTACTTTTTTCGTAAGTAGATCTGGGCGTGTCTGTGTTGCAAGTACTTTAAATAGCGATAATGCGAGGGTAGGTCTTGATAGATAAGGTTTACTTTTGAAGCACTCGCAGCGCTATTGTCTGTAGTTATCACGATGATGACTTTGCTTCAAAGTAAGATAGGGGGAGGATTAGTCTATAATCGCGGTACGCCATTTTAGATCATACTATGGGGTACCTTTAATAGATGTGCCCTGTTTGTAGAAAAGAGGCTAAAAAAGCTTCTGTGGCTACTTGAAGATATTAATGAGATAGTAAGACTTTACGAGATGCTATTATGAGATCGACTTCTTCTCGACTAATGGATAATATGTATACAGATCCATTGAGCGAAGAAGTAGGGACAAAAGATGAGGAGTGACATTGCCTGAAAAGATAGAAAAGAAAAGATCACGATTACATGAAGAACTGAAATACTATATAGAGGGAAAGAGTGAGTTCTCACCTTACTACCCGGGTATGAGTATTTTGTCTTCAGATCTTTACAAAGAACAGCTAAAAGAGATCCTAAGAGTCTTAGAAGAGCAAGATGCAGCTAATGCGAAAAGTTTTGAGATGTATCTAGATACGATCATAATCAATATGCAGACTAAGGCTAAAAAATATAAGAGATCTATCTATTTTGATGATGAGAACATAAAAGATATAGAGAACCAAGGTCTCACAATACCATTTTATTTTGATGAGAAGAAAAAAGTCTATGTACTTTTAGGCTTAGTGGAGTCTGAAAAAGTATCGTAATGACCGGGCTATTCTTATAGACCGATTTGAGTTAAATATTGTTATAGTTTTACGATAACGAGTGAAGAAATGTAATATATCAACGTAATTTAGTTTTTTATTTTTATATAAAGTATAAAATTAAATATTTTTACGATAGTGTACAGGTAATTAAAATACTACAAAGTTAAGGATAAGCATGGATCATAAATATATTAATAATATGTTATCGGAGATGGATAGAGATCTGGCTTCAAAAGGTCTCTCTAGAAGAGATGCTATGAAGTTGGCAGGTATCTCAGGTGCAAGTCTCTTGATGGGTGGTGCGACCAGCGCTTCAGCATCAACGGAAGAAGAGATAGTCGCTTCTGGTGCAAAAGCTAAGATAGTGATCGTCGGTGGTGGTCTTGCGGGTATGTCGACTGCGGCAAGATTAACGCTTCAGCTTACAGA
>JAUWRZ010000155.1 GCA_030610325.1 Sulfurimonadaceae bacterium
ACCCTATGGCTGAGCAGGAGCAGAGACGACGTGAGAAACGTGAGATGCTGCAGGGATCTGAAGAGAGTGAGGGGACAGATCTCAAAGAGCAGTTAAAGAACCCCAGTCTCAAAGTCAATATAGCGTTTTAGAAGTCCTGCTTTCGATGGCTACTACAGCTACTGCGTAATCTCCATCATGTGTGATCGAGAGTGAGATATCAGTGATATGGTATGTCTTGAGAAGATGTTCTGAAAGGGCGATGACTGGTGCACCTTTAGTGGTCTTGGATATTGTCATATCATGAAAAGTACACTCTTTACCTATACCTGTCCCTAAAGCTTTGGAACAGGCCTCCTTTGCTGCCCAGAACCCGGCAGCAGTGCGATAGTTCTTCACCAGGTCGATCTCAGACTGACTCAGAAACCGTGCAAGCGCTTTATCACCAAAACGTTCCATCATATGTTTCATACGAGGCGTGCTGATAAGATCGATACCGATCACTGAACGACGAATTCCGTGAAATAGACGTTATTGACCCGTCCGTCGCGTAGGCGCATGTTAAGCTGGTCGACGATCTGCTCTTTGAGTTTAGTCTTACCCTTGGCGGTAGAGATCTCCTCGAGTGATTTAGAAGAGAGCAGACGGATGACGATGTCTCTGATCACTGCTGTCTTACTGTCAAGCTCCATACCCAGTTCCTCTCCGTTGAGTTCAAGGTTCATCTCGACTTTAAGGTAACGGCGACCACTCTCTGACAAAAGATTGACCGTGAAGGTATCAAGAGGGAACATCGGGCCGATCTCTGCCAATGGGGCAGAGTATGAAGGACCTGAACTGTTCTGTGTGTTGGCTACCGAACGCTCTTGTTGCATTGGTTGTTGTTGCTGCTGCCCATCATCACTGCCTCCCATCATCAAGACGACGATGATGCCGATTAGGATGAAAAGTATCAATACGACGATGATGATGATCAACATCAGTGGACTTGATTGTTTCTTTTCGGAAGAGGCCTGTTCTTCTTCTATCTCTTCTTCAGCCATTTTGTTTCCTTCGTTATGTTGGTCTTTTATCAATGTTTAACAAATTATACCAACTATGAGCTAAATATTTGCGGGTTCAGAACAGATTATCTGCTCCTTTGTTACAATATCGACAATTACAATATTGTATTTAGGAAGATGTATGATCGAAGCCGGTTTGGCCGCAGTTGGACGCCCTTTTTTATCACTCTATATGATGATCGCAAGATTTGGCACGTTCTTGATATTTCAGGCAAGTGTCATGCGACGATGGAGCTCTTTTTTTACGCATCCCAGACTTTTTCTGGCTCAGATGGAGACTATAGGTTTTGGTACCGTCGGTGTAGTCGCATTGACAGCACTCTTTACCGGGATGGTCGAAGCTATTCAGCTCTATAACGGTTTTCATGAGTTTGGTGTCGAGAGTTTCATGGGCTATACGATCTTTGTCTCTATCACTAAAGAGTTAGGGCCTGTATTTGCCTCACTTATGCTGATATCTCGTGCTATCAGTGCGATGGCAGCCGAGTTGGGGACTATGCGTGTCACTGAACAGATCGATGCTATCGATATCCTTGGTGTCGACTCGAAAAGTTACCTCATAATCCCGCGTATTGCTGCGACGACGATCTCCCTGCCATTGCTTGTCGTACTATTTGATGTCATAGCAATAGCAAGTGCCTATTTTATTGCTACGAGTGTACTTGGTGTCAATCCTACAGCTTATCAGGATACTGTGATGCGACTGGGGACGTTCAGTGATATTGGCAGTGGTATCATCAAAGCAGCAGTATTTGGCTTTATAGTCAGTTCGATCGGCACTTACATCGGTTATCACACCAGCGGTGGGGCACGGGGAGTAGGGCAGGCGACTATCTATGCAGTCGTCTATTCAGCTGTGGCCATATTTGTGGCCAACTATTTTCTCTCGTCTCTGTTTATGTATATAGGATGGTAGCCTTGAGAAGGTCCCGATAGAGGGATCAAAGCTTATTCGGCGCGATGGAGCTCGATACTGCACTGGTCAGCGAGCTCACTTAACGGTGAGAACTGATACGTGTCCGGATCGTAGTAGTCGATGTTCCCGGTCTCAATATCGTAGTACCACCCGTGGATGAAAAGTGTCTCATCCTCAAGGCGTTTTCTGATGTAAGGGTAGGTCAGAAGATTTTCTATCTGTGTGATGACAGACATCTTCTCTGTCAGACGAAGCAGCTCCTCTTTTGGTGCTTTGGGCCCCAGGCTCAGCAGCGCCATCGATTTGGCCTTCTCACCCAGGTCAAGCCACTTCTTGGTATGGATCAGAGAAGGGTCATCGATCGGTTCGTAGAGGTGCTTACACGCTCCACAGTGAGTATGACCGCAGATGATGATCTCTGAGACTTTCAGGACACTGACGGCGTACTCGATCCCCGAAGCAGTAGAGTGGTAATCCTCATCAGGTTTGTAGGGAGGTACGAAGTTCCCTACATTACGGATGACAAAGAGATCGCCCGGTTTTGACTGGACGATAAGGTCGGGGATGACACGGGAGTCAGAACAGCCTATGAAAAGAGCTTTGGGATTTTGTCCTTTATCGGCAAGTTCCAGTAGTTCAGTCTCATGTTTTTTAAAGTAGGCACGTTGAAAGACTTCATTGCCTTGAGCGTAGTCATTAAGATTCATCTTTTATCTTTACCTTGGTGTATCAGGAGCAGGATGTTATATCGAGTCTCTTCATCAATGACTCAATGATCTTACCGGATTGGCGATCGTAATCATCATGATATTCGACTACTACGACTTTTCTACCGTTGGAGATATCTGTGACGTAAGACGACTGATCTAACACAGAGCCTTTGTGTACTTCATCAAGTGCTTGATTGATATCTTTATACTCCTCTTCCGTACTATAAGCTATTGCGATCTTAGCATAGCGTTCTTCACTTTTGTATTCTATATCAATACATGAACCAGACATGGTCAACCTTTATTATAAATTATATTCCGTATTATACTATAAAATAACTAAATACTTGGTGTTATTGTTAATATTATTTAACTTAAAACCACTCAATAAGTTTTGACACTTCATCGATCTCATAACACTTCATCTTATGGGTATCCAGTGGTTTTTTGGCGACCAATGCCTTGGTTATCTTCTGAAGCTTAGCTTCTCTCAGACGTTGATCAAGCTGAAAGACTTCTCGGACATCACCGACTAGTGAGACTTCACCGATAAAGACGGTCTCTTTTGAGATGATGCGATCGCGAAAACTGCTGATGATGGCAGCGAGGACGGCAAGGTCTGCTGCTGTCTCAGTGATCTTGATCCCTCCGGTGATGTTAATAAAGACATCATAGTGTGTCAGTGGTATCTCCAGCTTCCTCTCAAGCAGGGCAAGCAGCATATTGAGACGGTTGTTATCAAAACCGGTCGCCTGACGTTTGGGGTTGGGTGCCTGAGTCTCGGAGACCAGTGCCTGCACCTCAAGGATGATGGGACGGGAACCCTCCATCACAACAGTCAATGCTGATCCTGGCTGAGATCTGTTACGGTTGAAAAAACGTGAAGAGATATCTTTTGCTGAGATCAGTCCCTCAGCACGCATCTCAAAGACACCGATCTCACTGGTCGCACCGAAGCGGTTCTTAAAGCCGCGGAGTATCCTGAGCTCCTGGGAGCTGTCACCCTCAAAATAGAGTACCGCGTCGACCATATGCTCCAATACCCTCGGACCGGCAATAGAACCCTCTTTGGTGATATGCCCGATGATAAAGATAGCAATACCACGCTCTTTGGCGATCCGCATCAACTCAAAGGTGATCTGACGTACCTGAGTCACGGAGCCAGGTGCCGAGGAGATGTTCTCAGAGTAGAGTGTCTGGATGGAGTCGACGATCAAAAAATCGTAACTCCGGTGTTCAAGTTCTATCAGGACCTGCTCAAGACGTGTCTCACTGACAAGATAGAGAGAGTCTACGACAGACCCGAGTCGGTCAGCACGCAGCTTGACCTGGCCTTCTGACTCCTCACCGGTGACATAGAGTACTTTTCGTCCCGTCTGTGCGATATTAGCACCTACTTTAAGCAGCAGTGTGGATTTTCCCACTCCGGGACTTCCTCCGATGAGAGTCAGTGAACCTGGGACTATTCCCCCACCAAGGACAAGGTCAAGCTCTACGTCGTTGCTGGAGTAGCGCTGGACCTGCTCTTCGTCGATCTCGGTGATAAGTTGTGCTTTTGCTGCACGTCCTGATGGTGAGGTCGTCAGTTTGACCACTTCTCGCTGCTGTTCTGTCAGCTCGACAAGTGAGTCCCATGTACCGCAGTTTGGGCACTTTCCCATCCATTTCGGACTGGTGAAGCCGCAGTGCTGGCACTCAAAAAGAGAGGTTTTTTTCTTGGCCATAAGTAGGGGTCTCCATTTATAGGGTATTGAGATATGAGGGTGGTTCTATAGCAAGGATCATACAGTAGAGTGTGTGTAAAGGGAAAAGAGTTGACGATCTGTCATCTCTTTTTAGACTTTAACTCTCTTTTACCAGTGAAGCGGTGTCATAGGCATGGAGGACATCCCCGTTACGTTCAAGGATCTGAAATTGCTGTAGCTCCTCATTAGCGACATATTTATACTCGTTCCAGTTACGCTGGTCTCGTACAAAGTGTTTGGAGAGGACATCAAAGCCGTCACTGTTGATCAGTCGGTAAAGCTCTTTTCGCTCTTCATCACGCAGAGCAAGTATATTGACTGTCTTGGCAGCGATCTTCTCAGAGACCTCTACTTTACTCTCCTCGTCCTCAAAGATAGCATCAAGGAAACTGTCGACAAAGGCATATTTGTTAAAAGGGACGAGATGTTCAGGCTGTTCACCGACACCGACATATAAGATAGGCAGCTCGAGAGCGTAGGCGATGCTGAACACCGAGCCCCCTTTGGCTGTACCATCAAGTTTGGTGATGATGATACCGTCGATATCGATGATCTCATTAAAAGCTTTTGCCTGAGCGATCGCTGAATTGCCCTGCGTACCATCGAGGATAAGTAGCTTACGATGCGGAGCACCACCATGCGCCTTATCACAGATACGCACGATCTTCTTGAGCTCATTAGCAAGGTTTTTCTGGGTGTGCAGACGTCCGGCCGTATCGATGATGACATGCTCGAAGCCTTTCGCTTTTGCGGACTCTATAGCGTCATAAGCGACAGCGGAGGGGTCATGTCCCTGTTTGGATGAGACAATAGGGATATCGAGTTTCTCTGACCAGCGGGTAAGCTGCTCTATAGCTGCTGCGCGAAAGGTGTCGGCAGCTCCAAGAAGGACCCGGTCGCCCTGATCAAGGTAACGCCTTGCCAGTTTTGCTATCGTCGTCGTCTTGCCGGCACCGTTGACACCAACGACCAGATCGACAAAAGGATCGCTGTACTCAGGCTCTTTATAGTGAGCGTAAGCGAGTGTCATCAAGAGCTTTGAGCGAAGTTGTTCGCGGGTGACTTCATCTTGATAGAGCTCACGTTCGATGATCTCTATAAGTGCATATTCGACATCAGCTTCAAGCAAGATATCCTCTATCTCATCTTTGGAGAGCTTTATCTTTTTCTTTGGTGCGACACTCTGCATGGCATCAGTGGTCTTTTTAAGCCCTTTTGTAAAGTAATCGAGCATCGCTTAGCGTCCCAGTGCCTGTTGGATATCGCTCTCTATCATCTCTTCGGGGATAGCACCGACATAGTGTGTGACATACTTACCGTCTTTATACATCACCATCAATGGAATAGGGAACTGCTGGCCGACATGGATGGCTGAAGCGATGAT
>JAUWRZ010000314.1 GCA_030610325.1 Sulfurimonadaceae bacterium
CCTGCTAAGATAGCCTCCATCTGCTCAGGGACACCAAAGGTCTGATAGACGATGTGATGCCTGCTCGTCATGATACCTTTTTCAAGTCTCTCTTTGACAAAACCGGGTGCATCACGATAATGCTCTTTTTCGACAGCCAGATAGACATGCGTATCTAACAAAGCTGCATACTCGTTTATGAACTTGTCTATCTCCTTTCCAAGCTCCAGGTAACCTATCAGTCTGCCATCGACCATCCAGGGTCTGACGACCCGTAAGGTGTAGTTCTGCTTAAGTCCAAATTCCAGGCCGTAAAAAAGGGACTGGCTCTCTTTCGCCTTTAAAAAAGTCATCCTCTCAACGGTATCGAGGTCTCTTTCATGATCATGCACTCTAAGCAGTACTTTACCGTCAGGTCTGATAAAATACATATGTGTCAGTTCGACATTTTCGTTCAGCTCTTCGTAGATCCCCTTCACAGCACCGTAAAGCGCCTGTTTCTCACCTGCCACAAACAGCTTGGCTATATCGTCACGACTTTGCATAAAGTCGATATATTCACTTATCTCTGAGGCCTCATGATCGACCTGATTGTCCAGGAACTTCGTAAACTGCTCCGGTATGCTCTCTTTGGTCTTATGAAGCGTACTCTCTTGTGTATAGATCATACTGTAGATGGTCAAAGATGACATCACTATGATGGCTATGATAAAGGGGAGGTTTAGACGCAGTTGAAATGGTGACTTTTTTTTCACCCTCGTTTGTTTCTTTTTCAAAAGTCTTCTTACCTTTGAGTGATATAGACTTATTTTAGATCAAAGCTCCTTAATGTTTTGATCGATCTCACCATATCCTCGTCATCTCTTTGATAAAAGTAGCAAAACGACTACTCCCAATAGGAGGAGCGGTTCACCTATGATATATACGCATTGATGAAGAGAGAGTCGTATTAGATATATTCAGTATAATCACACAACTCATCTCCATTGGCGTGCCTTTGGAGATCTTATGTAAAGGGATACCATGTCAAAACCAAACAACTCCAGTGTCAAGATGGACGAGGGATTTAAACTAAAACATTTTGCAAACGTTGATAAAAAAGAGGAGAAAGGCTACCGTCAGAACCATCAGGACCAAGGTAGCGTCAATGCCTCAAAAGGTGAGATGAACGCCACTCAGAAGGCGAAAGCAAAAGCCAAGGCTAAAAAAGCAAAGCAATCCAGGAAAAAGAACAAATAGTCAGTTAAAGTCTCCGGCCATCGGATGACAGGCTTGCACCGTCTCTTTTAGGTTCTGCTTCTGTATGTGGGTATAGATCTGAGTCGTCAACAAGGAGGCGTGGCCAAGCAGCTCCTGAACGACACGCAGGTCAGCACCACCGATTATCAGTGCTGTAGCGTAGGAGTGACGCAGGACATGCGGGGAGACTCCAAGGTATTTTTTGGTGATCTTGAAAGCGGAGATCCTACTTAGCGGCTTTCCCTGATAGTTTAGCCAGACCGCCTCCTTCTCAAACGGTACTGCATCAAGATATATCTGTAACACCTGCAAGGCCTCTTCTGCGACCGGGATAAGACGCTCTTTCTCCCCCTTACCGTGACGTACATGCAACCAGACACCCTCGATATCCTCACGGCGAAGTGCCAGACACTCGCTGATGCGAAGGCCAGTCGCATAGAGAAACAAGATCAGTGCATAGTCACGCTGGCCCAGCCATGTACTTCGGTCTATCTGCTCCAAAGAGCGACTGATGACCTCATACGAGAGAAACTTGGGAAGTGATCGGGGAAGTTTAGCCAGTTTGAACTTTGTGAAGTCATGGATGAAGTGGCTACGGTGACAGAAGTCAAAAAAAGCGTTTACAGCGGAGAGTTTTCGGTTAAGCGTACGTTTGTTCTCGATGTCACTAAGCTGTTTTAAGACTGACATAGAGTCCATATCGATCAAAGCTTTTTTTGCAGAAGCTTCTACCTGTATCAGATCACTTCGATACGCTTCGACCGTACGGGAGCTGAGTGCTCTCGTCACAGTGATATACTCTAAAAAGGCCTCAAGCTCATTTGACATCGTGTAAGCACATCAACCGTGACACAGAGGTGTCAATCGATCGTGATATATTCATCAGCATAGTAGAACGAGTTGTCTGAGACAAAGACAAAGCCCTCTTCAAGGTCCAGCTCATAGACCTTATACTCAGAGAGATCAGCTTCAAGGACGATCATATAACCCTCTTTCTCCAGAAGATAGACTTTATCCTCCGTCACCATCATGCCAAGAAAGTGTGCAAAAGGGAACTTTTGCTTTGCCTTGACCTGTAACGAGGGTGTCAAAGCGATCACTTCACCCTCTTTTGTACTGATCCAGAGACCACTATCATCATAATGTAGGTCGCGGAGCTGGTAAGGTTCTCTGATCTCTTTATCTGCCATGGAGAGGATACGTGAACCTGTAGCGGCAAGCATATTGTTATCCATGACCTTAAAGTAGATGATGTTGTTAAAGTGGTCTTCCGTACTGACGATGATGGAGCGCAGGGTCTTACCCGTCTGTGAGTTGACGATGACTATCTTACCATCAAGGGTAAGGAAAAGCACCAGTTCGTTCAGGAAAAAAGGGTTGACTACCCGGCTATCTACTGCAACAGGAGGTTGGCCCTGTTCATCAAAGATCGGTGCTTTTGTCTCGAGTGAATAGATCCGCATATCATTGTTGGCAAAGAGTACAGCCAATATATCACCCTGGACTGTCGCAGCAGCGATCGTCTTTTTCAAAGCAAAGTGGATGTCCTCTTTCTCGTCCTCTTTAGCAGTAAGAAGCAGTTCGCCATCGATCTTTCCGGCGATGATCCAGCCGGCACTCTCACCAATAAAGCGGTAACCTTCAGGAAAACGTTTATCTAAAAGCCCATCTGCTGTCAACACCTGACCGTTAGCCAGTACCGCCCCGTCTACTGTAGTATCCACGATCTCATCATCGAGATAACCGCTTCGCTCCCACTCTCCTGCTACACTTTTAGGTTCAAAGACCTCTCTGGAGCTACAGCCGCTTAACGACCATAGCGCAATGGCCAGGATAAGTGTGTAGAGCGTATTCATCGGCTCTACTTAGCTCCGTAATGCAGCAGTATCTGTGCGACTTTATGTAGTCCTGAATCTGGTGTCAGCATCTTCAGTTTCTGATGTGCCGCGTCAAGGTCGTTCGCTTCCATCAATAGCACAGCACTCTCGACGAGAGCAAGATCACGGTAGATAGCCGTCTGACCATAAGCATACTCATCGAGCTTCTTGACATCAGCATTGAGTGCAGCAAGCTCATAAGTAGCCAGGTCCGCAACAGCTACAGCCTTTGAACTTGAGAGGCGTTTCATCGCATCTGCATCACCGTCAGTGATGGCATTGGAGAGTTCCCAGACATCAAAGAGGTCAGGAGAGAGTGCCTTCAGCGTATGCGCTGCTTCCGTGTTGTTCGC
>JAUWRZ010000243.1 GCA_030610325.1 Sulfurimonadaceae bacterium
AACCGGAGATGGTATTTGAGATGCTCTTTTGGATGCTGGAGGCATCGAGTTTGGAGTTGATGAAGACATTCGAGAGCATATGGATGAAGTTGTTGTGATCTTCTTTGGTATCAAAGAACGCGTACTTCTTAAAGCTCATACCCGCATGTCCATAGAGGATATCTCGGTACTCTGTCAATGTCGTGACGGTATTGCTTACCTCATACTCCATCTCCCGAAGTCGTTTCCAGATGGCATCAGGAGATCTGGCGATACGTTCATCAAGGAATAGCTCCTTGTCGTCAATAGCTTCTCTCTCCATAATAAACTTAAACTTGACACCGGTATTGCCGCTTCGGTAGGCGATGACAAGGACGTTGCCATAAGCATTACTGTAACGAAAACCTATGAACGAGTTAAGCTCACTGAAGTAGTAGTCTCTAAAGCCCTTTTTCTTACGGATGTTGATGCCTAAGGCACTATCCTCATGCACACCATAGAAGTACAGAGCAGAACGCAGGACCGTTGTCTTTCCGGCTCCGTTGGTCCCGACCATCAAGGTATTACCATCAAGTTCCGCTTTTGCGAAAGGGATGGACGCGGCGTTGACATAGATGATGGAGTCAAGCTGGTTCATTACGGCCCACCTCCTCTACCCCTTTGAAAAAATCGACCAGATAAGCATACGAAGTCAAGACAACATAACGTTTCTCATACTCATCCTCAAGCGCCATATAGCCATCTTTCTCCATCTTCTTGAAGATATCCTCACATTTTTTAAAAAGATTACTTCCCGAAAGACCACGTATCTTCTCGATGCGCTCTTTGATGACGATGTTATATGTCGCCGCCTCCGCCAAAGCGATAGGACTTCCTCTCCAGCCTACAGCAAAATACTCATCATGCTGCAAGAACATCTCTATATAGTCAAGCAGATGCAGGATATTCTCGAGCTTCGTCTCTATCTGGTTCTCCTGCAGCTCTTTAGAGAAGTAGTAGTAACCCGGACCATAATCAAGATCAAACCCGATGGGTCTGAAATAGGCCTCAAGTACATCACTGTTCTCCTCACAGATCTCAAAAAGCCGCTTCTCCAACAGTACCGGACTGTTTTGGGAGATAAAGTTCCCTCTGCTCAGACGTTCAAAGATCTCTTTGGTATGACTTGGAAGCTCCATTAACCCTCCTTGGGGTAGATAATAAGGTATTGATAATCCTCATGCTGACCGAACTCATCACTGAGATGGTACTCTTTGGCATAGAGGCCAGCCATATCGCAGTAGGTCGACAGTCTTGCTTCAAGGTCCTGTTCAAAACCGAACTCCTTACCCAGTACAAAGGTAAAAAGGTCGCTCTTGGCATCTTGAAACTCCTGATGCAGTCTTTCGGTATCTACGATGTACTCGCTTACCTCTGATTCATCGAAATAAGCCGCATCGATGGCATCTGCCGGTGCTTTCTCAGGAAGCTCTTTACTACGTCTCGCGAACCATCGCTCGACATAATCACTAAAGTCCACACTGTAAGCGTACTCTTTCTCAAGCTGTGTCGAGAAGGTAAGCTTTGGTATCAAGGCCAATGGCGTCTTACTCTGGAGTATCTGCTTCTTGATATTTGTATACTCTTTGATCTCATAGGTGTTCTTCAGCGCTTTTAGACGAGTGATATGTTTGAAGAACCCGACATCCGGACTGATCTTATTGATATAATCGACGACCTGTCGCTGCAGATCGACCAGAGAGATCCTCATCTGTGTCAGATGGGCCTTGAGATCATAGTAGAGGTTTGATGTCGACTGCGGGACACTGTGCTTGAAAAAACCGGTTTCACGTGTCAGGGTACTCTCCAGCCTCTTATCGATGGCGACCAGAAGTCCCAGCTTCTCTTTATAGTAGTGAAGCTCCATCCGTTTTGACTCATAAGCGTCTGCTGACTTATAAGTCAGATGGATGTGCTGATGCAGTTTAATAAGACTTTTTGAGATCATGATCGGGATCTTTTTCAAGATCCGCTCTATCCGTCTGATGTAACGCTGTCGTAGTTCATAAGTATCGATATTTCTATAGAGTGTTATCTTGCTGCTGATCTCGTCGATAAGTTCACCGATATTGCCTATCTCTATCTCATCACTGGAATCAAGTACCATCTCAAAAAAGGTGCGGATGTCTTCGTCAAGCTCCACGCTCGAACCATCAGAGACCAGCAAGCCACTCTCGACCAGCCGCTCAACACTGCCCTCTTTCGTGAACTCCTGCACCTGAGAGAGACTGACGATGCCATCACGTTTGATGAACAGCATCTCTAAAAGCACACTCTCCGAAGCCAACATCTTCACAAGGCGTTTTACGTCTAACTGCATCACTCTTTCCTTATTTACTACCTATCATCAAATAATATCAATGACGCATCTTGCTGATATTGTCCGTATGAAGAGCTTATAGCTCTTTTTTATACATATCTAAAGATGTGAGATATTTTTATCTATAAGATCGAGAGTAGGACCTCATGCTTTTAAAAGATCACTTTTTATACTTTGCAAAGTCTCTTTCAGCTCATTCATATGATTTTTACTTACATCAAATACCACTTCTGCATTAAGGTCAAAATAATGATGTGACAGGATATCTCTCATCCCGGAGACTTGCTTCCATGGAATATTATCATAACGACTCAACAGTTCTCTATCCGTAAGCTTGTCGACCTCTTTGACCGCTTCACCAAGGGCGACCAACTGCATACATACACTATCTAGAATGATCTGATTCTCTTCACTATCAAGAAAATCATCACTGGAAGCTATATCTTTCGTTCGATTTAAGACTTTTGTCGTTGCTAAGATCATATTTTCAAGCAGATCAAGAAGCAACTCTTTATCATACATAGATCGCTTCTTTATAGATCCTTGACTTTAATAGAGCGTTCATTCTTTCTCTAAGTTGGACTATGTCTACTTTACTTTTAAAATACTCTTCAATATCTTGCTTGATCCCGACCAATGCATACATATCAGACTTACTCATCTTAACGACAATATCTATATCACTCTGTGGTGTAGCTTCTTCTCTGGCAAAGCTACCAAAGATACCGAGTTGTTCAATATAGTACTTTTCTCTATTTTTCTCTTTATACTCTTTTAAAAAATCTAAGATCTCTGATCTTGTCATGAGAAAACACCCTTTTCTTCCATCTCTTTTATTAAAAAATTATACCACATCCATAAGACTCAGCACTTACGCATATCTTTATCGAAACTCACTATCTCAAAGCCTTCCAGATTCTTTTTTGCACATAACATGGCATCTGTAAAATCGATGTTCTTATTGGCATAGATATCTAAAGCCTCAAAGGTCACCAGCTTGTTATCTGTATAGAAATGATCATTAAGTAGTATCTTTTTAAGTGCATTTGAGATCTGAGTCTTCTCGACCTTATAGATGCGTTTTAAGACATAGATGATCTCTGCGAGAATAAAGTCTAACAGCAGTGCCTCAGCTCTACCCTCTTCGATCTCTTTCATTATCTCAAGACTTTTTTGATACAGGAGTTCATCATCACGGACCAAGAACCGTATAAGTACATTGGCATCAAGTAAGACTCTATTTACCATACTTCTCCCGTATCTCCTCGTCAAAAGCCTCTTTTTTCATCGCTTCAAAGCTACTATAGCTCTTATCCGGTCTATGATCTTGAAAGATCCCACCAAGACTTTTGGTCAGACTCTCTTTCTCTATCTTTTTTTTTGGCAATACAGTCGCTAAGACCTCTTTACTTTTTTTATCGACAATATAGACTGTCTCACTTAAGTTTTTAAAGATACTGATCTTTTTTTGTAATTCTGATACACCGATTATCATCATCCCACCTTAAGTATATATATTATTTTAATTATATATGTTTTTACTAAAAATAGCAAGACTCCAATGACTATGAGTCATCCCCCTACCCGGCCCGCATACTTAAGATCGCATTCACATCAATATCATCGTCATACCGGACAAACGCACTGTCTCTCTGCTCACGGGCATAGACAGTCATCCTGTCAGCCAGTTCATTGCCTTCCAGACCGGCATGGGCTTTGATATGCGTCAGCGTGATCTTGCTTTTTATCTGGTTGTAGAGGGCATAAGCTGTCTGGATGATCTCCAGGTTTTTGATCTCTCCACCCTTCTTCGTCCACCCCTTGTTCTCCCATCCGATGGCCCTGACCTTAATGGAGTTGATGGAGTACTTGGAGTCACATTTTATTTCTACTTTATTGCCCGTT
>JAUWRZ010000229.1 GCA_030610325.1 Sulfurimonadaceae bacterium
AACAATACTATCTATAGCAGAAGCGAAGTCATGTTTGTCGGTATCTATATAAAATTCAAACTCACAGCCAAACTGGCATCTGTCATCAGGACTTATCATAAAGTCACCATATGCGCAATCTCTATTGCCAAGGTATCTTCTAGTGGTACCGTTCGTAGTATATTTCATCAGCTCGCGATCATCGTATCTAAGATGTTACGTAGCTTTTCCACTTTATGATCAGAATTATCAGTCCACTCGTCTAGAGCCACTTGATCTGCTGGGATCTTTGTATTTGGTTGGATATATACAAAAGCTCTATTGACACCACGATGAGACCTGACTTCTATCTTCTCTCTTCTGTAGAGATCAGGTGCACCTTCAAATTCATCTATCTTTTGCATAAGTTCTTTGCGGGTGATCTGATATAACTCACCTTTGATCTTAAGCAGTGGAGTATCTAGCAGATAGGGATAGTTCCCAAAGGAATCTTCATACATCGCAAACCTCTTCACAGTACGAGCTTTACCGACTCTTTTCGCATATTTGCCAAGTAGGCCATGGTTGTCAAACCCTTTCTTGAGGGATCCATAAACAAATAATAGTTCATTAAAGGTATGCTCTTTTTTGAAGTAGCCCCGTTTGACAATAGTAATAATGCCGTTGTCATGCAGTCTATGCAGTACTTTTCTGGTGGTATCGATAGAGATCCCATCGATCTTCACAGCAGAGAATGGCAGCACTACATCGGAGTCTAATAGCTGTATCTTTCTTTCTATTTTTTCTATATAAGACATGACACATCCCCTATACTTATAACGTGACAATATTATAGCAATATTCAACGATTTTGTCACGATAGAGGCACGCCTTGTGAAAGAATCTCCACTATATAAGTCTTGCACACCTCAATTCATCTACTCTATTCACAAACATTATGTTTTCCATCATTATGATCTTCGTCATAATAATACACTTTTCATCAATACACTCATCTCGACTTATCTTGAGATGTTTTAGGTTTACCGCTTACACATCAAAGCAAACTCGCACCACTTACACTGATCCTCATCACTATCATCATAGTGAAAATCACCACTCTCGATAGCACTTCTTATCTCTGCGATCTTGTCTATCAGGCTCTTCTCAAAGTCATCGTCATAGTAGATATACTCACCCTCTTTTGCCACCTCAAAAGTAGCTGCCTTGGCGAACTCAGCGTGGCCGTATTTAGACTTGAATGTCTGGAGATAGCTCTCGACTCTTTTATCTCCGTACTTACGTCTGGCAAAGAGGATGTAAAGTGCTAATTGCATATCCTTTAGCACTTCCATCTGTGCGATCTTCTTCTTATCTATCTTTGTGTCCATCTTTTTGGACTTATAGTCTACGATGCGGATCTCCTCATCGAGGATATCGATACGGTCGATATAACCTTTGATGAAATATCTACTCTCATCTTCGATAGGCTCAAGAGCCTCATCAAGTCTGAACTCCATCTCAAACTCCGAGGATCTGAAATGATCTAGCTCATCTCTGTTCACGATGACATAGTCTAAGAAGTTCTGTAGAGGGCCTTGCAGTTCGCTACTGTTATCCAGACCTTTTTGTAACTCCTGAAGAAAGAGTCGATGGTTGATGTTAGCTTCGATAGGTCCATTAGTCTCATCACCAGCCAGGAACTCCTCATAAGCAGTGATAGCGATACGGGACATGGCTTCTTGTAAGAGAGTCGTCACTGAAGCACCTAAAGCCAGTTCCCCCTCTTTCACCTTGATAGCAAACAGCTCAAAGCAGCGATGTAGGATGGTCCCTTTTTGCATCACATCAAACCCTTCCTCACTCTCCTGAGGTGCTTTCAGTCCCAGTATCCTCTCCATAAAGTAGCGACGCGGACAAGTAGCATAACTGTTTAGCTGACTGGCACTTAAGGCTTTGACATCGACACTGCCGACATCCAGTCCATCATAAGCTGTGCTCTCTTTAGACAGTAAAGCATCTAAATAGGGCTCAATAGTGTTATCAGCCACACGTCTATGACTCCTAAGTAGCTCATGCTGCACTTCATATTTACTAATATCAAAGTCCTCACACGCTTCAGTGATGAGTAGTGAACGCGCCAGCTTCGTCTTGCCTTTATAGGAAGCTGTCACTATATAGATGTTCTCAGCGATATCTTTCATATGAAGATAGTGATTTTGACTGGAGAGATAGAGGCTGTTACCATGAAAAAGTGCCTGTCTCTGTTTTTGCGAGACTAAAAAACTCGCTCTGGCCTGAGGCGGGAGGTGGGACATATCGGTTCCCATAAAGATGAGATGCTTCACAGCATGCAGACTCAAAAGTTGATTTGGCTCTGTAAGTAAGATACCCTCAAAGCTTTTTGACTTGATGTAGGTCTGCTCGATAGAGGCTTCCAGCAACGCATCCAACGCGACATCCAGACCCATCCGCTTAAAACGGCTCTGTGTCTGAGCAGCAGTAGCTTTTATCTGCTGATAACGCTTTCTAGCCTGGATCAGAGACTCATCTTGTGACACTTTTACTTTGATCTGAGGCAGATAGTGTTTAAGCGGCGTTCCTTTTGAGCTATAGCCTTTGAGACCATAAAGCTCTAGTCGAGACTCAAAGATAGGGGCATACTCATCGATAGAACTCGCAACGATGATGATATCTTCTGCTGCACTCCCCTCATCCAGCAGCCGTCTGGCGATCTTCAAGGCTGAGGCGACCTCATCTACCTGATCAAAGGGAACAGGTAAAGGTTGATAAAAGTGAGGACTCTGTTGCCCACTCTCTCGTACAGGACAAGGTAAAGCTCCATTTTCCAGCAAAAGCTCAAGTATCTCTTTTTCAAGCTTTGAACTCTCAAAATGAATACCATTGGAATCAAAGTCATCCACATAGATCTCACCAAAGGTTTTTGTCGCTTTAGCATCCCTCTTCAGGACTTCAAGCATCTCTACTTCGACATCACCCAGATCTGCAAGTTGATGTTGCGCTAAAAACGCCTCATAGCTCTCAAAAAGTCTCTGCAACTCCTCCTCTTTGGCTTTCACATAAGAGAGATCGCTTAACATGACACGATTACGCTTCATGGCGATAAAGAGATCACAGATATCATCGAGGGCTTCACCCTGAGCAGACAGATAGTCAAAATACTCACGCTCTACATCAGCCAACTGTGCCGCTAAGATATGCTTTGCTTCATGCTGATCTATAGGCCGTCTGGTACCATGACGTTCATAAAATGCTTTGATAAACCTGCTGATAGTCAGGGAACTTGCGAGGGGGTTGTCGAACAGACGCTCCAGCTGCCTCGCCCTGTGGATCGTCGGAGCCAGGATCAGCTGAGGAGTGATGGGCATCTACTGTGCGGAGTTACGCTTCTCATAAGCGACTTTGATCGCTTCTCTCAACTCATCAGAGATGTTCTCGGCTTTATTATAAAGCCATCCCAAATAGCTCATATCTGTCTCAGCGATCTCTTCTGGTGTCTTTCCCCGATACTTTCCAAAACCAAGCTTTGTGACGACTTCACCGCGTGTCTTCTGCATCCAGTACTCAAAAGAGTGCTTCAGGTCCTCATCGAGATCAAAAGTGCTCAGCATGTATTCGATACTTCGACGGTCATTGAGTGCGACATCTTCGATGCGTTTACCTTTGTTCTTGCCAAAGACCATATACTCCAGGACTATCGGAGCTGAACAGAGCGTGATCATCTCTGAGACACTATAGTCACCGGCAAGATGGTCAAACAGGTTTTTAAGTACGATGACATCGCCCAGAGCGTCATGTGCTCTGACCTCTATACCGAGGCTGTCGATCATCGCCTGCTCTTTTTTATAGAGGCCGTACTGATAGCGTTTATGCTGAAGCCCGTGAGGCGTGTCCAGTGGGATCTTTGCCCGCATGATCCGGAAGGTATCGACAAGCTGCATGTTGGAGGTAAAGCCCTCTTTTGCCAGCATACCAAGATCGAACTCGGCATTTTGGATGACGATGAGGTTCTCCGCTGTGTTTAGCTCGTTAAGACGGTGATAAGCAGCAGTCTCTACACACTGAGGCTTGCCTTCTATCATCTCCGGGGTGATATTATGGATCGCCATCGAGTCAAACTTAATAGGCAGTGGCGGTGTACAGAGATCATCAAGGACCTCTTCTATGTTTCCGTTTTGATCTACGACCAGGTAGCTCAACTGGCAGATGCGGTCCTCTTCAAGGACTCCGGTGGTCTCAGTATCAAGTATGATTATCTTCAAAAAATGTCTCCAAGGTAAATTATATGAGTGTGGTTTCGGTCTTATAGCTGCTAAAAAGAGCTATCAATAGCTACAACGCCTTGTCAAGAAGTATGATGCCATCGATGTCCGCATAGAGGTAAGTCCCGGGAATAAAGTGGACGCCGCCGAACTCCAGATCGATATTGCGCTGCGCATCAGCTTTTTTTCTACTTTTCTGCGGACATGTACCAAGCGCCC
>JAUWRZ010000003.1 GCA_030610325.1 Sulfurimonadaceae bacterium
AAAAAGAGGCGGTAACTGTTGCCGATAAGAATATAGATCAAGCATCTTAAGTCTATCATGTGCTTCGAAATGGCACATAATGCACATAACACACGTCTTCGGAAACGGAGAGTTCTAGGAGTGCTGACCTTTGGCACTCTCCACTATGACTCCCGAACTGCGGAGGCAAAGCCTTCCGATTCCAAACCTTATAAAGCGATCACAACTCTTGACTTAATGGGTATTGGGGCGACGTCTCTTGAAACGTACAGAGTTCTTGTAGCCGATGCCCGAGTCATCAATACAACTCTGCTGATAACGTATCATCGCCTTGAACGGGTCTAAAAAAGCATTCAGGCCCTGCTCTCCTATCTGCTCATCCGCATTAGCCTCCAACAGCTCCAGCACACAAAGCGTCGACTCTATTGTAGAGAGGCAGTAATCCGCGGGCTGCTGTTTTATCTCAAACTGTGAAGTGCGGGTATGTTCAAAACTTATGTGTGGCAACTGCTGCAGGTTCTCACTCATACGCAGCATCTTTTTAGAGATATCCCAGGTCGCATCAAGGATAAAGACCACAGTCTCCTTCTCATCGTCTATAATACTGTTCTCATTAAGCAGTATGCTCTTTTTTGAGGGGTAAAGTAGATAACAGTTGTTGCTGGGGTCATCGATAAGTTCGTTTATGCGTCTATGTCGTGAGAAGTCGATGTCGATATGAAGTTCTGAGTTGTTCAGGGAGAGATGTGTAAGGTGTCCCGTACCGTTTTTGATCTTCTTAAACTCTTTGGGATGCATCAGGACAACAAACTTTGTCCGTGTTGAGATAGGTCGTACAGAAGAACACATACAGCTGCTTTTGGGACGATAGCAACGATAACACTTCTCGCGTACTTCTAAAGTGGCCGCACCATCACCCAAAGATGTTCTCCATCAAATATATCTACCAGATAAGTAGAAGTCCAGCCTGTTACAGACGCAGGCTTAACCAGGATGACGCATTGTAAAAGTCCAGCCCGCTTTGATTCCACTTGTCTCGTTCACCATGACGTGAGTGTAGTTTACCATCGATCATCATGTATTGTATCTCAGTGACGCTACTCGTCAACTTCTTACCTTCTTCTAACGCTTTGAAGACTGCTTCTCTACTTTCCATATGAATCCTTTGACCAGCTCTGAAAAAGATCTACCCCATCTTTTTGTGGAACTGTCCAGAGACGGGCAAAGTCATTTGCCCGTACTAAAGATCTAGAGAGGTTCGACGTTTTCGGCCTGTGGACCTTTTTCGCCTTCACCAATGGTAAAAGTCACTTTTTGACCCTCATTAAGAGAGACACGGTCGTAACCATTGCTGTTGATCTGACGATAATGTACGAATACATCTTTGCCGCCATTTTCTTGTTCAATAAATCCGAAACCTTTGTCGCTGTTGAACCATTTTACAGTTCCGTTTACTTGTTCTGCCATTGCAAAATCCTTTTGATTGTATACACTCCGTTGCAGAAGTGGTCGAAAATATAATGTGGAGTATTCTTTAGGTGTATCATACTGTTAACGAAAGGTCATCAATAAAAAGCAAGCCAAAGATGAGACTCTAAATCATCTTTCAATGGCCGAATAATAGCTGAAAAATCAACAAATGGCAAGGAAGGACAAAGGGGGTCGCCTCTTTACCCGCTCTGTTTTGGACTTCTAGATCTGAACTGATACATCAAAATCGATGCCGCAACACCGACATTAAAGCTTTTGACCCCAGTTGCCATCTCGATCTCTACTGACACATCACATTCACGCAGTACCTCTTGCGAGATCCCTTTACCCTCATGCCCCATCAAGAGGACCCATCTATCTGGTACTTCAACGTCAGAGAGGGGGATGGACGCTTCGGTGACTTCAGCGGCAAATATCTTATAACCATCTGCTTTTAGAGCACTCAGTGTTGTAAAGATATCATCATAGAGATGCATATCCAATCGGCTTACATACCCCATAGAGACTCGCAGAGCACGTCTTCCGTAAGGATGCGGTCCCTGTCTCGGTAAGAGGTAAGAGTTCACTCCCATTGCTGCTGCGCTTCGTGCAATAGAGCCTATGTTCTCGGTTGAGGAGATCTCATCTAGCATGATGATATGCTCACCCATCTCACTCAATGGTGTAGTCTCCGGACGGACCCCATGCATCATGACGTTATGGTGGACCCTGTGTCCGACTATCTTCTCTATCTGGCTTTTAGGTGCCACATAAAGTCGCGGAATGGCTTTTTTCGAGATCGACTCTGAGAACTCATCATAATAAGCTTGTGTAGCAAGAATGCTTTTTACTTCGATAGTCGTCTCTAAAAGCATGTTCACTACTTTTGGACTGTCTGCAATAAAGCTGTTGTCCTGTGTAAAAGCGTTGTCTCGTAACTGGCGATATATGGCTAATGAGGGTCTGTCTATATCTTCTATCTCTATGAGGTCCATCTGCTGTTAAGTACCTTTGGTCTGTTCTGGATGATCGTGAGTGGGATTGTACAATGATCTATCGAAAGAAAAGAAGAGAGGAGCAGGAGTCGATCCCATGATAGGGATCAGGATAGGAGGCTATGCTTAGTGTGTTGCGAGATTACTCTTCTTATGCTTACGTATCGCGGGAACAGCTGTCGGCTCTTTTTTGGTCTTTGGACGTCTCTGAATACGCTGATCGAAGAAGTTCAAAAAGAGATAGAACATAACTGCGAAAAGGATGAGTGTAAGGACGTTCTCTTCCTGACCTAGTTGATAACCAATGATCGAGAAGGCAAACTGGATTGAGACCATCAGTTTGACGGTGAACATCACATCCATCTTCGTCTTATAGAGGAAATGGTGTAGATGGTTCTTGTCTGCAGTGAACGGTGAAAGACCCCGCTGTATCCGGCGTGTCATCACCATAAAAGTATCTAGTAGTGGAAGTGCCGCAATAAAGAGTACCGCTCCAGGAGTGACATACGCCAATGCTTTGATACTTAAGAGCGCGATGACAAGACCCAGCGTCAATGAGCCACTGTCACCCATGAAGATCTTCGCCGGTCTCCAGTTAAAAGCAAGGAAAGCTGCGATAGTAGCCATAAAAGTAGAAGCGAGTGTGATCATCACTGCATCACCGTGCAGTAGACCGATGGCTAAAAATGCGCCTAACATCACAAAGACGATAGAACCGGCAAGTCCATCCAGACCATCGACAAGGTTCACCGCATTGGTAAGACCAGCCACTGCCAAAAAGGTAAACGGTAAGACCAGCAGATACGGTAACGGGACTTCATACCCAAAGTATGAACCAAGTGAGAAGATCGCAATATCGTTCATATAGAGGATAAACGTCGCGATAAAGATAAAGACAAACTTCAGTTTTGGCGATACGTCAAGCTTATCATCGAGAAGCCCGACAAGAAAGATGACAGCGATCGCCAGATAGATATAGTAGTACTCTACAAAGAATGTAAAGTCAAACAGCAGTGTGGATATCATGACAGCTGATACGAACCCTACTCCAGCTCCTCGGGGTATGGGCTTTTTATGGACACTGCGTGCATTTGGTATATCTACGAATCCCAACTTTTCCGCATAACGGATCAGGAGAAAGACAAAAGTGAACGATAAGACGAAGCTTGATGCTATTAGTAAGTAATTCATAGAAAATATTATAATCCGTTAAATATTAATATAACCTAAATAAATTATATTTTAACAGTTAAAAACATAAAACCTCTCTGCTAAATATTCTGTCACCTGCTTTTACTCACAATATGTAGCTAGTAGGCCCGCTTTTAGTCCCAGATAAGCCTCTTCCCCGACAAGCTTTTTAACGATTTGAAGACCAAAGCACAGTGCCGTACCAGGACCACGAGAAGTCATGACATTACCATCTTCTATGACCTGTGCTTTATCACCCTGATAACCTTCAGTACGGATCTTCTCCTCTGCCGAAGGGTAACAGGTAAAGTTCTCTTTCAAGACACCCGCAGTGTTGAGTGCGTAAGGAGCAGCACAGATCGCTCCGATCTGTTTACCCTGAGCATCCATCTCTTTTAACAGACTCTGTACGTTCTCATCCTCCGCGAGGACATCTGTACCACCCCAGCCACCGGGAAGGACGATCATATCTATCGCATCTACAGTGATACCAGAGAGAGCTCTGTCACACTTAAGCGTGATACCATTTCCCCCAGTCACTTCAAGCTCCGACTTGACTGCGGCGACGATCACCTCTATCTCCGCGCGGCGCATGACATCGATCAGCGCGACCGCCTCTAACTCTTCGAATCCTTCTGCTATAGGTACTAATACTGTAGGCATCTTACTTCTCCATAATCATTGATGGGAGATTGTAGCGTAAGAATAGAAAGTCAGTCATAAATAAAACGGGGGACAAGAGCCAGGCTCTTGTCAGATGAGAGGTTACTTTACTTTTTCGCTGTATTCACCATCAACGGTATTGACTTTGATGGTATCACCTTCGAGGATGTGGTAAGGGACCTGGACGACTGCTCCCGTCTCAAGTGTCGCTGGTTTCTTTGAACCACTAGAGGTATCACCCTTGAAGTTTGGCGGTGTCTCCACGATCTTAAGTTCCATCACGGCAGGAGCTTCTACACTGATAGCTTTACCATTATGGAAGATCATATCTACATTGGTACCGTCTTTGATCCACTTCATCGCATCTTCACACTGCTCATAAGTCAGACCCAGCTGATCATAAGTCTCATTATCCATAAACTGCAGCATATCGCCATCATCATAAAGATACTGCATCGTCTTGTGTTCCATATCTGGTACTACGAACTTGTCACCGGCATGGACAGTCTTCTCTATGACCTTACCATTGACAAAACTTTTGACTTTCATACGGACAAATGCTGCACCCTTACCCGGCTTTACATGTTGAAACTCTACCACTTTATAAGGAACGCTGCTGATCTCCATACGTACGTTCTTTTTGATGTCACTCATCCCTATCGTCGCCATGCTCTTCTCCAAACTTTTTTGCGATTTTATCTAAAACCAGCACTATTATCAAACATCTTGTCAAACTATTTTGACATTTACTCTTACTTTATATATAATCATCTCAAAAACTGCGCAGGAGTAGAAAGATGTCTCATCACTCAAAGTCACTGCTACTGCTACTTACACTCTTGGCGACATTGTCCCACTTACACGCTCAAACAGCACAGCCAAAAAGTACTGAGTTGAAGTTTTTCGACCAGACACTCCCTAAAGACAGCTTTATCCACTCACACTATTATGATGAGATACCATATAGTTTCTTGACAGTAAAAAGTGATGACCGTACTAAAAAGACCAGTCAAAAAGCGATCTTGATCAAGCTTTTCTTTAACACCAAAGTAAAGATCAAAAAACTTAAAGTGGTCTCATCAGACGAGACCAATATGACACACCCGGTCGAACGAATACATCTCTTTGATCACTCGAAGTCTTGTCAAAAAGAGGATCATGAATACCAGAACATCATCTATTTTGACAAAGAGACAGATAGGCTTGATGTCCATGTCCACCCAGATCCTCACGTAAAAGATATCAAACTTAAAGTCACGGCCTATGGTCTAAGCAAGCAGAGTGTCTTTCACATCACCAGACATCTGCTCTCCACACGCGATGACCCCGCCCAGAACGAACTGCTACTTAAAAACTTATACAAAGAGGGGTATACGACCGTACTCTCACTACTGAAATATGAGAAGTATGATCGACTCTACCTACCCGAGCAGTCACTCTTTTACCTTCCCGATGACACTGACTTCTCAGTACCTCTACAGAAGATGGTCTCTCTAGTGCAAAAAGAGCATTACCTATCTGATAAAGGGACGAAAGCCATGCCAGACCGTGTCAAAAAAAGAAACTATCTTCTTTTTGTAGATAAAGAGAAGGTCCGTTTTCTAAAAAACGTCAATCCGCAAGAGAGTATAGTCATCAAGAAAATAGATCTGGCAGAGTAGAAAGATGTTCAGATCACTCAAGTTCAACCGTACCCAAAAGCACATCTATGATGGCTACCTCAGACAAGATGAGAAGTCCAGTACCCAAGTCGCGTTCATCAAAGAGAACAGAGTCTTTGGCTTTTCCATCTTCTTCCTGATCTTTCTTATCACAGCCAAGTTTCTTTATATAGTCGTAGAGATGATCTACAACTCCATCGTCCTTGACGGAAACTCCACACTTGGTCTGAACCTTGAGGAGCTGCAGAACATAGAGAACATGGGCCTTCTTGTCTCGACCACTGGCCTTATTTTGCTTATCATGCCTATCATCTACAAGTCCTCACTCTACTTCACACTACGCGATGCGAGAGATGCGGTCTTACGTATGATCTTTATCACGATCTCCTCGTTCTTCCTCTTTCTCGTCACCTACAATGCCTTTCAGGCATTTACCGACTATCTGCTCGATCAGGCAAAAGAGGAGCGTTACAATGCGTACTATCTCACCATGCTCAAAGAGGGCTTTCTCAATGACATACTTAGCTACAGTTCGTTCATAGTCGATAAACCAAGAGATAGTGAACGCACCTTCACTGTCCAGGACAAAGTAGTCGGCCTAAACCTCTATCTGCTTCTTTTCGTTGACGACCAGGTCATCCAGAAGATGGTCGATGAAGGTGCCGAGAACGTCTATAAGTTAAAACTAAAAGAGTTTATTGCCGGAGACTACCCTGATAAAGAGGCCCGCATCATCAACCTCTCGGCCAGAGTACGCTATTTCTGGCACAAGTACAACAAACTCAAAGAGGATGCCAATGAGGAGTTGGCAATGATGATAAAGCCTGAGAGGATCAAAGAAAGTCACGAGAGTCTGATGGAGAAGATCAACGAGGATTATGAGCTCTATCGCTATGATAGTGAGAACTTTCAAAACACCATAGCTATTTCGATCGATGCCGACGACAGTAGCAGTACCTTACAAAAAAGCTGGGATGAGAAGCACCAGGGTATAGAGATGAACCTGAACAGTTTTGAGGAGTATCTTCGTGCTGATAGTGTAAAAGAGCAGATACTCAGACTCGCTGAGAAAAAATACCATACAAAACTCGGTTATGCTTTTGACGGCTCATTTGAGAGTTTTAAGAAGTACTATCTAAACTCACTCGACTTTCACGCTGAGTCCATCATCCATCAAAAAGTCCAGAAAAAACTGCAAAAGTACGGTGTCAGGGATGCTGATCTTGATTACGACTGGGAGAAGTTCATCTCTTTGCCGTTCATAGAAGAGCTTTTGCAAAAAAGGATCCCTGACGATAAACTCAGATCACAGATACTTTCTATCATAAGAGAGAAGGACATCAAACGCTTCTATGACGAAGTCTATCTACCCAATATAGAAGGATTGATACGAGAGAGTGTCTTCATCTCCAAAGAGCGCTTCAATAACGATCCCGATGCACAGAAGATAGGTGACGATGCACTGAAACTTCTCTATATCCCACCACTTGCGATCTTCTTCTCCTCACTCTTTGGTGTACTTAACTTTATCGTCATGATCGTCTACACCATCTATCTTGTCTTATGGTACAAAAAGTATAGGCATCAACAGTTGACGACCTGGTCAGTCATAGGCATCAAGAGTTCTCTACTTACTACCAAGATACTCTTTGCTGCCCTGCTCATCTACCTCCCTATACGACTGAGTGAAGGTAAAAGTCACGACTACCCCATCTTGAACCGTCTGTTCAATGAGGATGCCAAAGACATCAACCTCCCGTTCCTCTATACTATGCAGTGGTTGTTAACGGCTGAACCCCTCATCTACACTATTGGTAAGTCGACACGCACTTTTCTCCCTCCTGAGTTTCTCGATCGTTACGGTATCAAAAGTACGCAAGAGAACAAAGAGGTAGAAGATACCCCCGCTCCATCAAAATCACTTGACAAGCTCAAAAAACAGTTCTAAACACAATAACGATATATCACTGATTTGCTATAGATATAACAAAAAAGTGATGTATTATTGCCTCTGGTTATTATATATAAAACCGTGTAAAATAATAATTTGTAAATTTCCCAATTTAAAGAAAGTTTAAAAAAAATAATAATACTATCGTATCACAATTTAATCACACGATTGGAAAACAAGGAGATAATGGTATGAATACGATGATGAAAAAAGGGATGGTAGCAGGTGCACTCTCAGCACTTATCACTACTACAGTGTTTGGTGTTGAGACTACATTGCCGTATCCGAGCGGTAAACTTGACAAAGGCGTTGATGTTATGGACCAGGTCTACTTCGTAAACCACTTCTATGCATTCAAAAACTACTCGATAGAGAAGAAAAAGCGTACTATCACAGTCATCGTCAAAAAATCAGAAGGTAAAAAGCCTCTGACTGAGACTGTCGAACGTTACCTTAACAATGATTACGCTGATGATGATAATGTACGTGCGAAAGACCTTGCGATCTTCCGTGCAGGTAAGATGAAGGGTACAGGTATGCTCATCACTGACTACGACGATGATGCACGTAGCCAGGAGTACATGGTATGGTTACCGGCACTTCGTAAGATCCGTCGTTTTGCACAACCGGCACATGATGATGCCTGGGGTGGTACAGACTTTACCTTTGGTGATGTCACACTACGTAAACCACTTCATGAGACACATGAGCTGCTGGGTACAGAGACATTCGACATGACACTGCCATCTATGGTCGTACCTAAGGGCGAACAGACCAAGTACACTAAAAAGCTTCCGGCTGCGACAGATGAGTTCAAAGGTCGTGAAGTCTATAAAGTAAAAAGTACGACTAAGTTCTCAAGCTGGTGGTACGACTACCGTATCACATACGTAGACGCAAAATCATTTGGTGACTATCACACTGAGTATTATAAAAAAGACAAGATGATCAAGACACTAGATAAAGTCTGGCCTCACATCGACGGTGAGAAAGACCCTCGTGCACTTCGCTGGGCACTCTGGTACGGAAAGAACCTCGAGACAAACCATGAGTCACTTGCATATATGCCAACTGAAGTGACCAAATACAACAGTGACCTTAAGCCAAGACTTTGGACTAAGAAGACATTGACCAAGATCAAAAAGTAAAAAGGCTTAAGTCATGAGATTACAAAAAATAGCATTATCAATGGCTGCTGTCGCTGTTCTTGCCATGCCATCTGCGATCCTTGCAGAAGAGGCACCGGAAGAGGCACCGAGTACACTCGAAGCACTGGATATGGACAACTGGCCTTTTGAGGTCTCCGGTGAGATCATCGGTACCTATGGAGTCTTTACCGGTGACGGTACGACACATAACCCTAAACGTGATGCAAACAATGAAGCCATCGGCCATGATGCGTTTGATGCAACACGAACAGAACTTACTGCCAAACTTTACCTTAACGGAGAAGTCGGTGAAGAGAGCAGCTGGCACGGAGAGCTCCAGTTCAATAAAGACTGGGAAGGTGTCGATGGTTATGACAACACTCGTCTCTACAGCCAGTTCGACTGGTTACGTGAACTCTATCTAGATACTATTACTGGCGATATGGAGTGGAGAATAGGTAAGCAGCAGGTCGTATGGGGAAAAGCTGACGGTGTCAAGTTCCTTGATATCATCAACCCAACTGACTACCGCCACTGGGGGCAGGACTCTATGGAGGACAGCCGTATCCCATTATGGATGCTCACAGCTGAATACCCAGTAGGTGATGAAGGTTCATTGCAGTTCGTCTACGTCCCACAGGTCAATGTGACTAACCAGATCCCAGGTCTTTATGACCCTGAGACCGGTGATGCAGGACAGCCGTTTGTACCACTGGGTATGGACACCATGCTCGGCGGCTATAACGGATTTAAGAACATCGGTCCTGATATGGGTCGTGTAGCCAGTGGCTTTACTGCCGGCTTCAATGGTCTCATGACGATCGATGAAGGTTTTAAGAACACAGGTGATCCGACCCAAGCTAATGGTAACCAAGTCATGCTTGGTGCTGATGGACTCAAATACTTCCAGGCTATGACAGTCAATGGTTTTGTCCAGCAGGCTGATCCGAGCAATCCAAATAATCCTAATGGTGATGTGAATGGCCTGGTAACAGGTATGGTCGCAAACTCTGGCGGTCTTTTTGGCCAGATCAATCCTGATGAGCCTATGGCCGCAGTGACTGGTAATCAGATGCTTGGCGGAGTCGTTCAGTCTACAGGTTCTACTACCAATCAGTTCAACGGTACACTAAACACGGGTAACCCTACAAGCATGTTTGACTACATGGGTGATACCACTTTTGCTACGTTCAACACCTTTCAGGGTATGAACACAAAATATGTCAGAGAGCTTGAGGACAATGATGGTACTAACGCCAATGTCGGTCTGCGTTACTCAGGTGCGACTGATGGTGGTCTGAACTATACCTTCAACTACTACTACCACTATGACAACAATCCGGTGATCGATGTATCATGGGAAGGTGCAGCCGGTCAGGCACTGGTAGCACAAGGAAGAGATGGGACATTTGACGGTGCAACAGGAAACCCTGTCGCTCCAGGTACAGCCGGCAGCTATCAGACTACTACGATGGACCTGCTTAACGCTGATGGTTCCGTCTATAACAATGTCGCAGAGGGCGCAGCGACTATGGTCTTCACTGAGAGTCAGAACAAGATCAACACATTCGGTACGTCTTTTGACTATGCTATCGACAACAGCTTTGCTCCAGTCATCGTACGTGGTGAGTTTGTCTATGACAAAGGCGTCAAACAGCCGGTCGTCGATCTTGGAAAACTAGCCTATGGTGACTTTGCAGGTGCCTTTACCAATGAGGATGCTGACTTCATCAACTACGTCATCGGTCTTGATGTCACGGTCTTGACAAACCTCTTTGTCAGTTTTCAGTTCATGGACAAATGGAACCTTGACTATCAAGACACAACGGTCTCTTATGATGGCAACACACAAGACTATGGAAAGTTCACTGCCAACTCGGCGAGCATGAGCATGTCTAATGGCTTCCGTAAAGCGGAAGAGCATCAGATCATGTATACATTTTTCCTCTCCAAGCCGTTTATGGAGTCTGATGTACTTCGTGTGAACAACCTCTTCTTGTATGAGAACGAAGATGGTGGATACTGGAACCGTCTTGACTTCGAATATAGCTGGAGTGACAGTACTATCATATCTGCTGCCTGGAATCAATACGGTGGTGATGAGTATGGTGTGTTTGGACAGTTTGAAGAGATGTCAAATGTTCAGGGAAGTGTCAAGTTTATCTTCTAAGAAGATAGACACTTCTCCTTCTTCACATGATCGTAGACCTATTAAATATCTATCTATTCAATCACTCTTCGGAGATCTTCCGGAGAGTCATCAACTAACAAAGCTCAAACTGAGTGATGAGCTTCATCGCTCACTTTTATCTTTACAATGAGGAAACACACAATGATGAAAAATAAGGGTTTCTCCTTTAAATACGCCGCTTTGGTGATGAAGTTTAAATGGTTTATCTTCGCCTTTACACTTCTTGCCACCATACTCGCCGCTTGGCAGATCCAATACGTAGACATCCGTAATGACCCGGATACCCTGCTCCCACAGACCAATAAGTACGTCTCTACCAACAACTACATCGAAGAGAACTTCGGTATGGGTAACATCTATGTCGTCGGTATTGAACTCAAAGAGGGCGAAGGCTCGGTCTACCAGCCATGGTTCGTCAACATCGTTCGTGAGATCCACAACAAACTTGAGAAGATGGATGGTGCGAACAAACCCAACTTCATCAGTGTAGCCGCACAAAAAGTCAAGAACATGAGCGTCGATGAAGAGGGAAGTCTTCTCTTCAAGCGTCTCATCCCAAATGACGGTATCAGTACCGATGATCCGGAACTGGCAAAGAAGCAACTTGACTTTATGAAAGCAGGTATAGACTCCAACCCCGTCCTTAAACCGATGATCTTGCATGAGCAAGACCCGGAGACAGGTGAGAAGTGCCGTAACAATGAGCCAGACTGTATTGCTACCGCGACATTCGTCATCACTGACTTTGACAACAGTGTAAAAGAGAACTATGTAAGCTGGGTACGTCAGGTCGTCGCCGATCTGGGACCTTACTATGATGATGACCGTCTTAAGATATCTATCGCCGGAGAGCCTTACTTCCTGGCATGGATGATGGTACAACTACTTGATCACTGGTATCTCTTTGTAGCTTCTATTTTGATCGCATTTATCATCCTCTACATGGAGACACGCTCACTAAAAGGTGCCCTCTTCCCACTCTTTGGAGTTGGTATCAGTATCATATGGACACTGGGGCTGATGGGCTTTACCGGCTTTAAACTGACGACTATGATGGTCCTGACCCCGATGCTGATACTGGCGGTCGGTATGGGACACGCCATACAGGTGACCCGGCGATACATGAAGTCCGTGCGAGATGGTGAGGATACCGAAGAGGCAAGTTTCAACGCCCTTGGTTATACGATCATCCCGGCGACACTCTCCATCGTCACCGACGCTATCGGATTTGCGACACTGGCTTCTGTAGATATCTCGTTCTATAAAGCTTACGCCTACTTCGGTATGTTTGGTATGTTCTCGCTGCTCATCACCACATCGACACTTATCCCACTGATGATGGTCATGTTTAAAGATAAAAGACCGAAGACACTTCCTGAGGGTTACAAATGGGAGACCAACCTTGGTATCGGCATTGAGAAGATGCTTAGCGGAGCAGGTAAAGTCATCCCGCTTGCAGTCGTCCTTGTCATCATCTTCATGTCAGTGCACTACACTAAGATCGGTGAAGGTATCAGCAATATCCTCAACGATGACAAACACTCAGGTCTGGAGAAACTTGAACTCGTCTCCAGGGGTGACACCTATGATCTGATGCCGGGTGTCCAAAAAGGTATTGACTACGCACAAGCTGCCTTTAAAGTACAGTCCGGTCCGGTCCAGGATATCTTTGCACTAAACAAGATCATGCCGGGTGTCATCTCCTTCAACATCCCTATCCGTGCAAAAGTACCTCTGCTTGCAGAGTGTGACGATGACTACTTCGATGCTTGGGACCTTGCTGATGAGCAAGGGACTGAACTACCGGTCAAGAACTGTTACGATCCTGAAGAGGACCCGGCACAGGGCATCATGAACGATGCTACCGTACTGGCAGCACTTGAGACGATGGAAGAGGATCTTCGAAAACATGAGTTCATCGGCTTTACTGCTTCTTATGCACAGTACATCAAGATCGCAAACATGCTTCTGATGACAGAGCCTGGTGACAAATCAAGTCTGGACGATTTCAGAGTACCTAACAGTGCTTATCTCCTGGCAAAAGATGCAGAAGATGATCGTAACCCTAATGACATCGTCTCTATGTACAATGGTCTGCTTGAGATGGCCTCAAGCCCGGGAGACCTTAGCTCTATGGTAACACAAGACTACAACAGTGGTGTCGTCATGGGCTTTGTCAACACCATGCACCCTGAAGAGACACATGCCGCGCTGAAGTTCATCCAGCACTACATCGAAGAGCATAAGCATGAGCCGGGTCTCAATGAGCTCAACTTCGGTTTCCGTAATGCCGATGCGTCAGGTGATACCGGAGTCATCTCCGATGACACAAGTGCAGAATACATCATGCCAGGTGTCGGTGGTTTCCTCGGTGCGACTGAAGCGACTCGCGACATCACCTTTGACAACTGGATAATGAACCCACTTGGGACAGCACTTGCTATCTTCATAGTGGTATCACTTATCTTCCGTTCATTCATGGTCGCTGGTATGCTGATGACTATCCTTGTCATCACACTCTTCGCTCAGTATGGTCTGGCAGGTTACTACAGTGCGCAGTCGTTCTGGAGTGGAAACCTACACTTCGGTAACCTGGTCGCCCTATCCATAGCGATGGGACTTGGAGTCGACTACAGTATCTATATCATCTCCAAACTTCGTGAGGAGATGCAGGAGCATGGCAACTGGGCACAGGGACTGCGCAATACGAACGCTACGACCGGTTCATCTGTCCTGATCTCAGTCGTCGTACTTATCGGTGCGTTTATCCCACTGATGGCTACTGACCTGGGTAATACATGGGGACTTTCGGTCTATATCACAGAAGCGATCGTCATCGACGTCTTTACCTCGTTGACACTTCTGCCACTACTGATCCTTATCTTCAAACCAAAATATGTCTTCGGCGATAAAGCCTAAGACATCCTGCTCTCTCTTATGGGAGAGCGCACTACAAACTGCGGAGGCAAAGCCTTCCGATCCCAAACCTTATAGAGCGATCACGACTCTTGACTTAATGACATTTTCCCCACCTTACTTTCGAAATTCTAATAAAAGCCATAATTAATGATTATTTTTGTAAGATTTCATATCCCTGCAGATAGTAGGTGATCTAATATATTTTATAAAAGGATTTTTTATGGCAGAAACAAAACAAGCAGCTCCTAAAGCTGCACCAAAAGCGACTCCGGCAGCAAAGGCCGCACCTAAAAAAGCAGCTCCAAAGAAGGCAGCTCCTAAAGCAGCAGAGAAGGCAGCACCTGCGGCAGCGGCAGCAGCAGGATCAGATGTAGCGATGCTTGATATTGCTGAGCAGCAACTCGATGCGACTACCGATACTGTCGTAGGTGCACTGAACACGCTCGCAGACCAGCTTGATAAAGCTCGTGAGCAAGGCTCATCACGCGGTAAAGATATTGTCAAAGGTTTCGGCGGCGAGAACAAGATGGCTGAGCTTATCCAGGACCTTGCAGGTTATATGGGTGAGGCAGCAGCCGCTGGTATGACTATGGGTGTGACTCCAATGGTCGTCATGGCAGGTACGGCAAAAGGTATCTATAAAAAGATCACTGAATAATCGTATTTAACACATAAAGGTCAGGCTATACTAGCCTGACCTACCCACTTCTACCCTCTACCCATATTCTAAAAAGCAATTCATCTTTTTATCAACATCTTTTAAACAAACTGCTATATAATGACCTCGAATAATATGTCAACAAACATATCACAGAGGACTTTTCTGATCTCATATGAGATCTTTTATCTCTTCTGAAACCAACGCTCAGGATTTTACAATGGCAATGTGGGACTCTTTCAAAAAAATGGCCGGTACATCTGTCAAAGACCAGATGCAAACTGCCAAAGACAGTACCAATTCAGCTGTCTTCAAAGCAACGATGAACACTTTCATACGAAAGTATGGACAAGTACTTGAACTCAAGATCGACTCTAAAGACAAAGCCTTTATCTTTGAGATCATGCTAAAAGGCGAGGCAACACCTATCCGTGTCGAGATACTAAAGTATGAGTTCATCCACAGAGACGGTACCAATTATGTCAAGTTACATGAAGTCTTTGCCAATCGCTACTGGATGGACACTATCATGGAACTGGCGCTACTTGAGCAGGAGTTCCCTCTTCCAAAAGAGCTTGACAAACCTATACAGACATTTATGTGATATTAAGAGAGCAATATTAAATACAAAGGCTATCATATGGCAGAAGAGAGAATACCCAGCGCAAAACTAGACTTTCAAAGTAACAAGATCGAGTTCCTCGATAAAGATGGGAACACTATCAGCGAAGACTCCGTCGAGTCACTGATAGAGAACGAGAGTTCAGGAAAAAAGAGTGCTGAAGAGAAGGTCGAAGAAGTAGCTAAGACAAAACAGCAAGCCCAAGACGAGCAGACCTCTTCCGAAGAGACAGATAGCAAAGAGAAGCCTACGCTGACAAAAAAGATATATAAAGTCGCCAGGACCATGATGCGTTACTCACCACTGGGTATGACCTATGTGGCAGGTAAAGACTTTCTCGAGGGTGTCGATAAGATGATGAGTGATGACGAGGCCACACATGATCATATCCATCTTGAGCAGTTAGTCGAACTCATACGTATCGGAAAATATAAGTTCGATGAACTCAATATGTCATTCAATGAGAAGCAGGCCCAGGACATCAATGTCAGAAGAGTCCGTACAGAGCTCGATGATGAGACTATTATTATCACATTCAATGATCAAGATGGCGGTGGTCTTGATCTCAATATAGACTACCAAGGAGCTAAAGATGATTAATTTTCGACTTGATTCAGAGAAAAAAGTGATCCAGGTCGAGATGATGCTCAAAGGCGAAGCCGATACTATTAAGTTCCAGGTCGGTAAATACGAGATAATCGACGAAGAAGAGAAAGTATTTATAAAAGTATCTGAGATAGTGACTAATCGCGAATGGATGAATGTCGCCATCGCAAACTTCCTTCCTGAAGGGAAGATCGAGGTCCCGGCCAAGTACAGAAAAGCACTAGATATTGCCTTATAATATAAAGCATAATGTAACATGATAATTAAGTCACTTTTAATCTTCTCTACATTATAATTTCAAATGCTTCACATAAACGGAGCGAATAAAAAACTTTATACAAAACAAGGAAATATTATGGCAGATAAAAACGAAATGGTAGAAATAGCAGAAAATCAATTAGACGCAACAACAGAGACAGTAGTAAGTGCACTAAACACACTTTCTGATCAACTTGACAAAGCTCGTGAGCAGGGTTCTTCACGTGGTAAAGAGATCGTCAAAGGTTTCGGCGGCGAGAACAAGATGGCTACACTTATCGAAGACCTAGCTGGTTACATGGGTGAAGCTGCTGCAGCTGGTATGACTATGGGTGCTACTCCAATGGTCATCATGGCTGGTACTGCAAAAGGTATCTACAAGAAGATCACTGACTAATCTCAGTTTTACACTACTTTAGGAGGGGGAGACAGTCTTGACTGTCTCCCCCTTTTTTTTTGCTCACAATCCCCCTTTCCCCGCTATTATCTCGGTATAATCTATCTACAAAACCTACTAAAGAGTACTGATGTCTGAACGCTATATCGCCCTCATACAATACAAAGAACTTGAACTTCATCCCATAGCTGACAACAAGCATGACTGGCTTCTCTCGGAGAGTGAGACCTGTGAGGCTTTTAATATAGATAAGGCCACTATAGAGGCACTGAAACAGTCACATATCGAGACCTTGACTGAAGGTCGTCACTATCTTGATACTATTATTGACTCAGGAGGCGTGAGCACATCCAAGATGATGTTCTGGACAAAAAAAGGCATCATCCGACTGGCCTATTACCTTAAAAGCGATGATGCACTTGCTTTCCTTGATTTTGCCGAAGACCTTCACCTGCAAAGTGATAAAGACGAAGATAGTCAGATCTCGCACTTCTATGATGAAGTCGAAGAGACACTTCTCCAAAAACTTGAAGGATTAAAAGGTGATAGCAGCAGTTCACTTGAAGAGCTAAACAAACTTATCTACACCATCAATAATCTGGCTGAGAAGAAGGCCGCACTCAAAGAGGGGCCTAAAAAAGAGACTTCCGCTCTTGACACCATCTTATCTACCGTGACTAAGATGATGAACGTGGATCAGAGTG
>JAUWRZ010000237.1 GCA_030610325.1 Sulfurimonadaceae bacterium
GCTTTGGCCATGTTACCCATACCCGGGATCATACCCATGATGGACTTCATGCTTCCCATCTTCTTGATGCTCTCCATCTGCTCGAGGAAATCATTGAAGTTGAACTGCCCTTTTTTGATCTTCCTGGTCAGGTCTTTAGCTGTCTTCTCGTCGATGACTGCCGCTGTCTTCTCAGCAAGCCCCTCGATATCACCCAGTCCCATCAGACGATTGACGATCCGTTCCGGTAAGAAGACCTCAAGGTCTTCCATCTTCTCACCCGCACCGATAAAGCGCAGTGGTACATCGACCTGTGAAGCGATACCCAGAGCGACACCGCCTTTGGAGTCACCATCGTATTTACTCAAGATGACACCGTCGATCCCGATCTTCTCTTTAAAGCTCTGCGCCGTACGTACTGCGTCCTGTCCGGTCAGTGAATCAGCTACATAGAAGATCTCATGAGGCTGTGCGGCCTCTTTGACATCATGAAGTTGACCCATCAGTTCATCATCGATGGCCAGACGTCCCGCGGTATCTATCAGTACGACATCATAGATGTTCGTCTTTGCGTGTTCGAGCGCGGCCGTGACCACCTCGACAGGGTCCTTACATACATCATCCGCATAGAGTTCGACCTCTATCTGCGCGGTGATCTGACGTAACTGCTCTACTGCAGCAAGACGCTGAAGGTCAGCTGCGACTACAAGTACCTTCTTCTTACGAGCCTTAAGATAGGTCGCAAGTTTACCGGTCGTCGTCGTCTTACCCGAACCCTGCAGACCTGTCATCAAGATGACCGTCGGAGGGTTGGAGGTGAAGACAAAGCCCTGATTGCCCTTGACTTCAAGCAACACGTTGAGACTCTCGCTCATCGCTTCGAGGAACTGGTCTTTACCAATACCCTTCTCTTTGGTCTTTGTCTCGACAGCAGTGATCAGCTCTTTGACCACTTTATGGTGGACATCTGATTTTAAAAGCGACTTTTTCAGCTCAAGCAGTGCTTTGCCGAGTGCTTTCTCATCATCATGAAAACGGATCTTCTTTATTGCCGATGTAAACGAATCTGTCAACGTGTCAAACACCGCTGCTCCTAAACCAAGAGATACTATGCTCCACTCATGCGGGCATAAAAAGTAGCGGATTATATCGAAATGATACTTTAAGGATTCTTTTAGGGGATTGTCCGACTATAGGCGAGTGCAAGACCACTCGCTGTTTTATCACAGTCGTCTAGAAAAAGCTTTTAAACATCTCTACTGCGTCATCGACTCCTTCGTTGATAGCATCGGTGTTGAGCGAACTGTTCTCACTATCACTCCCTTTCTTACTATCTCCGGAAGAGGCTGCCTTCGTCTTGCTTTTTCCATAGGCACCAAGGTCGATAGCACCTTCTGCCCAGTCGATCATATCTATCTTCTTGTTTTCGGCTATGCGTGAGACACTTAACATCGCACCATTATCAAGCATGATGTCGAGCGTCTGCTGGTGCATCGGTTCAAGATAACCATAATAGTAGGTCGATGAGCCATACGAACCTTTTTTATAGTCCTTCACCTCATGGACCATACCCATTCCCATCTTGACCTGCTCACGTGATGTCTGCACAGAGCCTTCACCGGCATCATCCATGTTCAAAGTGATCTGGATATAGTCATCTTTACCTTTTTTGTAAAGTGCACCCTCATGATCACCCGAACCAAAAAATGAGGAGATACCGAGGATATTACACACTGATGGTGTCCCATGCAGTTTAAAACCGCCTTCAGAAGCACTCAACATAGAGGTCAACACTTTCGCGTCACCATCTGTAGAGCCACAGCACACTTTATCATAGCAGTCAGAGAGCAGTCCCTTCTGTTTGGAACCATCAGCTGACTTTTGACCGCCACCACCAAAGAGTCCGGCAAGGTTGGGCATCTGCTGCTTCTCGGCATTTGCAGGAAGGACAAAAGTAGAAGCGGCGATACTTTTATCACTAAAGCTCTGAAGTTCGAATTTATTGCCATCCTCATCCTCTTCAGAAGCGATCATGACATGACCCGGTTCGATCATCATCATGCTCAGGAACTCATCATCACTCTCCTCCGCACTCATCGCCATACGGCTGATCGCCTTACCGTAAGCACCCATCGCTTTGACGACACGTTTGTCATCCGTCACGACGACATCCATCTGTTCAGCTTTCCCGTCCTCATTGAACTGAACCGTCCAGACCTGGCCTTTGATGCCCGCGACCGTGCGCTTTTTACCTTTTTTGATGACTTTCATGTCGAGTTCATGTTTAGCAGCTTGCGCTCTTTGCTTCATGCCACCGCCCATACCACCAAGCATAGCCCGCATCTCATCCATATCCATCACCGTCGTCTTGCCATCTTCGGTACTGACCATATAGGCTTTATCCCCGATGATCATCATCGAACCATCAGGCCCCATGCTTATCTTGACATGCTTATCGTCTTTGTACTCGATGGTCTGCCGTCCATCTTCACCTGCACCCATCTGAAGTACCATGGTATGGTCCGCATAGAGGGCAACAGCTATCCCCAATATCAATAATAGACTCTTTTTCATATAGATCTCTCCTTATTTGGCAACACCCGCCATGAGGGTATTTTTCAAAATATCATCAAACGATCAATAGTATAGATCATATTTTATAAGAGTACCCTCATAAAGAGAGCCTCTTAGTTTAGATGGGAGGGAAAAGTAACAATACAGTGACTTCCAGAAGCTACATCACTAACATGATCAGAGAGGCCTATCCATTTAGAAAAGAAAGTATCTTAGACTGTAGATGTTTGATGGACCAGATCTATAGACTTCTCCAAAAAAACTGTTGCCATTTCGGGACTAGATCGAAGATAGCATGAACAACTAAAAATAAAATAACATTATAATAATTATTTTATGTTGTTTTTTGATACAATCATCTTACGACTATTAGTTATATTCAAGAGGCTAGATGATCTGGAGACTTGGATATACCTAATCTATACCAGTGGATAGGTAAATCTAATGTTTTAAAGGTTTCCGGATGAATAGAGTCATATTAACTGTTTTACTATCGATGATGATAGTCTCTTTTGCAGGCTGTGGTGGTTCCAGTGACGATCAAGGCCCACTTACCATTGAAGACTACACACAAAAGATAGTAGATGTCAAAGCACAACTGGAGAAGGATATCGCAGTGATCGAGGAGACGTTCTGGGGATCTGCTATTGAGTATTATGCTTTTGATCTTGATAGTGGAGAGAAAGTAGAGTTCACTAACGCAGGGTATGGCCAGACTCTTGAGTATAGTGACCCGGGTGTGAGAGTATACGATGAAGACTATGAAATGATCTATGAGGGTGATAAGTACGATTATAATATAGATGAAGATGATGAACTGACCATCAACATCACACACGATGACACTACATCGACTTATCTCTTTACTCCAAATACTATAGGAGACCTGACGCCAAGAGTACAAGGAAGTTATCAATATCTAGATGACAATAGTGCTGGTAGTTTCACGACAACAAGAGATGGTAGAGAATTCTCTATTGACAGCCTGGAAGCTATCGCGTCCAAGCTGATAATTTCCTATGAGGCTATGATAGATAGTCTAAGCTATGTACCAGATACACCAGATGACACTACTGATGATACCGGCACAACGACTGATGGTATTAAAACATGTAGTAATGGTACAAAGTACATCTTAAACACCTACGCTGAGTCTTTTGCCGGTACCTATCACCTGTTTACCAATGAGCAGAGTACACTTGTATTAAACAGGTCTGGAACGGGAAGTGAACTAGTCTATAAGTTAAACAATACTGGAGCACAGACCAATGAGGTCGATTATGATGTACAGATCACTTCATGGGGACTTCTTGTCGATGCAAGTGGCGATCTTATAAAATATAATGATACGTCATATTATTTTATCTCAGAGACTAATGACCCTACTAACACATGTAATGCACATAAAGCGACCCTTGCTGATGATGGATCGACCACGCTTGATTATTGGTTTTAATTGTCTAGCTATTTCCTACATTCCCAGGCTTCGACCTGGGAAATATCTATAGTGACATACACATCACATAGAGCGACTCTGCGCTATCGATGCGCTACCTTTCAAAATAACATCGAAAGATTCAAACCAGAGGAAATGGGAACAGGCAAGATAAAAATGGGGAAGATAAATAGTCAGTCCTGAAAAACCTATCTTTAAAGTCTCTTCACCTTCCAGCACCTTTTTTATCGAGATCCGATACTAACGTTGTCTCGTCAAAATCTATATATTTGTAGATGGCTAAAACGGTCACAGTCTTGTTATTGATCTTGTAGATGACCTTATATCCGA
>JAUWRZ010000502.1 GCA_030610325.1 Sulfurimonadaceae bacterium
GGGCGTTGATTTTGAAGATGAGGAGTATCTTGAAAATGGTGCACTGATGCAGAATGCTGATGAGATCTACAAAGATAAAGATATGATCATCAAGTTCAAAGGCCCCTCTTTGAGCTCTATCTCGGAGATGAAAAAAGGGTGTACACTCTTTTGTATGGCACACTTTCACTCTTTTCCAGATAGAGCGAAGATGCTTGAAGATAGTCAGATAAACGTCATAGCTATGGAGGAGATCCAAGAGTCTCCAAAGGTCCAGACAGATGAGCAGATCTTGGCACGGGCTGCCATGGCGGAAGCCTTAAAGAGCTTTATTGAAGAGAAGAGTATCGCAGATCTTCGGATCTATGTCATAGGTCGAAATGAGAGACTGGCCGGCGCGGTAAGACGGGCAGGAAATCGTGACCCTCGCTCATTAAATATGCTTCATAAAGAGGTGAGATTTGAAGAGTTGAAAGAGACAGGTCCTGAGACGCTCTATTTTTATGACAGCGATGACTTTGATGACCCTCATGGTCTGATAGCACGCTTAAAAGAGGCGGGTTCTCATCTCTTTGACCTTCACACCTTTGAGCTTGAGAACGGGGAAGAGGCAGTCACAGATTACAGAGAGACTCACCCGCCTATGGAGTTTGGTCTGCGGCGGATCCAGTGTCTTCATGAGACGGGACAGGCGGGAGCAAGGTACGGGATCAAGCTGCTTAAAGAGAACAAACCCGACCTGGACATCAGTGAAGCAAAAGTAGTCGTCCTGGGTTATGGCAATGTAGCACGGGGTGCGATGCATGAGATCTATGAGCAGGGCTTTAAAAACATCAATATCTTAGGTCGTACCCATACGACAAAAGAGAACATCGACTACTGGTTAAAAGATGTCGATCTCGTCGTCAATGGTGCCGAACTACCACGGAGCATGAGAGGTGTTACCTATTTGGTAAGTAATGACCATCTAAAAAGAGTGATACCTAAAGGCTCGGTAGTCATCGACCTGGTAGGTGGAAGTGAGACCAACCGAAGTGCTGTCGAGTCAGTCCTAAGCTGTACTTTCCTGACGGAACCTCATTTTATCAAAGAGGAGGTCACTGTCTCTGCGCTGTGGGGTTGGCCGATGTTGGGCATGATGCGAGAGAGTGCTATCAAATACTCCAGTCAGATCACTGATGTACTCATAGAGAGAGAAAAGGTGATCGAAGGACTGGACAGTCTGAGTGCGGGAGTAAGCCGAGCCCTTGTCTGTGGGCCATTTAAAGCTTAAATAGGCTCCTCATCAATGCCCCTGTATATTAGAGAGGGGGTCTCATAGACCCTCTTATTGATCGCAACTATATCTAAAGCTATCATCGAGATCCAGGGGTAATACGAGGGTCTTGAACCTTAGAGCCTGTGTCTTAGCACACATGATGTCTCGTTCGTTATTATCGTTATCGACATAGATCTGAAGGTACTCTGCATTAAGCACGGGTTTATTGGCATCGATGAATGGCAGCATCTTAGCGCACTCTTCATATTGATGGCACTCCTCGTTCACACTAAAGTCAAAATAGGGTTCCAGCTCTTCTATCTGATCCATATCGTTTTTAAGGGCGACACCCAGGCCTCTTGCTCTGGCTTCGTTTGCGATGAACTTGTTGTAAGCCAACTGGTCAGTCGCACTTAGGGCGAAGCCTGTCGGATTGTCATAACCGGCCATCAGGTCTGGCTCTACCGCGTCACACCCTTTTTCTACCGCAAGGTCCAGTCTGGCTCGCATGATGGGAGCTAACCGCTCATCTCGTATGTCGAGCCACTTCTCATCTTCCCAGCCATCGAGCGTATCACCGACTAGTTCAGCGGGAAAATCATCTTTATCTTCTCGCCAACTCTCCCAGCTTCCGGCGTTGAAGTAACAGATGACTTTTCTACCATCAGCCTGTAGGGAA
>JAUWRZ010000363.1 GCA_030610325.1 Sulfurimonadaceae bacterium
TTAAAGTCATCTATATCCAAGACAGCAAGGGCACAGGCGTTCTTGTCTGCAAGCTCTTTCTCGACTCTTTTATCAAAATACTTCTTTCTATAAGCGCCCGTAAGCGCATCAAGCTGCACCTCGTTCTCAAGGTTCTGTTTGGCATTGGTAAGTGATGTGACTTTTGAGAGTGTGAAGAGTTTATGCATCGACTCTATAAGCGTTGCCTGCATGATAAAGGTATCTTTCTCAATAGTGATCTGCTTCTCATCATCATTCGTAAAGTGATAAAGCTCCTCATAACTCTTCAGATCATCATCAAGGAAGTGATAAAGGCGCAACCCTTTTCTCTTGATATCATCCATATCCTTCGCTTTGAAGTAGTCGATAAAGCGCTGGTTGGCAAACTCGATACTATCATCATTAGTGACAAACAGAAGCGTGTTTTGGCTGTCAATGATCTTCTGCAGCGCTCCATAGAGCAGTGTCGTCTCATTACTATACTGCAAAAGCTTCTGTTTTGATTCTACCACTTCAGTGATATTATGAAAAAGTAATAGTGTAGTATCGCGATCATAATGGTCGATGGTAATATTCACATAATGACCGTTCTTATAGACCGTCTCAAAAGAGAACGAGAGGTTTCTATCATCGAAGACCGCAGCGAACTCCTTCTCCCGGCCGACCAGTTCAGGCAGATGTCTCAAGATATCATCTCCGATCGTGATATCCTCGTTCATATACTTGGCAACACCATCAGAGATATCATCTATCTTTGATGCTCTGTCTACGAGTACATACTCAAAGATATCTTTCGAAAGAATAGCGTTTAAGATCACTTGCAACTTTTTCATCTTAGTACTCCTCTGGCTAATGCAGTGAACATCGCCTCTACATCGATATCATCTTTTGCGGAAGTCAGGAACGTATCATCCTCACGAGGAAGAGCTTCTCGCTCCTCATCACCAAGAAGATCCGACTTATTATAGGCGATGACATACTTAGCGGCAGGGTTGACCGACAGGAACGACTCGATATGCCCTTCAAGATGAGCAATACTCTCTTCTCTGCTCACATCTGCGACAAAGACTGCCCCACTTGCTCCACGAAAATAACTTGTCGGGATACGCTTACTCGCAGTAGCACCCTCTATGTCCCATATCAAGATCTCGCCCTCTCTATTGTCGATGGTCAACGCTTTTTTAGAGATCTTTACCCCGATCGTCGTCAGGTAAGCATCATCAAAAGCGTTATCGACATAACGCCGAATAAGACTGGTCTTACCTACATTGAAATCACCGATCAATAGTATCTTTTTTCTGATCATAACGTTTTTGAGACCCCATCAGACATCATATTTAACATAGTATCATCTTTCATCCACAATAACAGCCAATTTTTCCAGGATCTGACTGTTTTTTAACTCCAAACCTATTTTGATCCTTCTTGATGCCCTTTTATCCTCTATACCATCGGTATTACGGATAAGCTCCTTGTCTGCACGGCCGACAGCTGTCAGGTAGGACTTAAGATCATATCGCCCCATAAGCTCAGATGTCAACAGATAGTTCATCATAGCCAGAGCTCGTCTGTAGGAGAGATCAAGGTTAAACGCATAACTGCCATCACTGTCAGTATGACCCTCTATGACAATACTACGGAGATATTTTTTCGTATCAGGCTCTTGCATCAGCGTCTCTATGTAGCGCTCAAAGACTGCTTTTAGCTCCTCTTTTGTCTCGGCTCTCAACACGCTGCTGCCTTTAGTAAAAAAGACGTTTGATGAGAACTCTAAGAAACCGTCTCTGAGATCGAGATCATTTCTGCCTTCAAATGCCTTCACGAGCTTTTTGACCATCTTCTTTCTGTACATCGTCAGACTGTCGATCTCATCAAGTAGTCTCACCTGCTCTTCGATCTTCTTTTCGACAGCGAGTAGTCTGCTCTCGAGTTGTATCGTCCCAAGCGGTGAACGGCCCTCCCCTTTTTTGATGATGGCACCTAATCTCGTGACCGGTATGGAGAGATCATCATCTATCGGACTGTCGCTATAGATAGCAATGATCCTCTTGATCAAAAGAGCCTCTTCGAAAGAGTCTACAGTACCGGAGAGAGTGATACCCTCATAAGCACTCTGTATCTCTACATCATGCCCTGTCTGCTCCTTCACCTGAGATGTCAATTGATACTCGACTAACCAATGCTGCATCGCATAACCAAGATAACCCAGGAGCATAAAGCCCAGGAAAAGTGCGATATATTGTGATGGTTTGGATGAGAGGCTCTTGCTTGAGTGCTTAACAGGCATCTCCCGCAGGTTGAGGAACTCATGCATCTTTACGGAGAGTCGCTTGACTTCCGAACTGCTGTCATCACCGTCAAAACTTTGAAATAGTCGACTATGCTTGTTAAGCAAAGTAGCAAAGAAACTGTTTATATCTGAACGCAGATCATGGTTTGGTACATGGTCCAAGAACGCGACGATGTAGACACTCCCCGCACTATCTATGTAAAGTGTCGAATTAGCATAGCTTAAGATCTCTATCTCAGTATGTTCCTGACTCTGCTGTATCCAGTCATTGATAAAGTCTTTGATAGCACTTGCCATCGAAGCGACCATATGCGCATCTGAGATCTTCTGATCTTCCAGGTGGGCTTCGCTGATGAGCAGACCGCTTCGCTTATGGACGACAAAGAGTGAAGAGACCTGCGCTTCCATACTCTCTTGCAGAAGAAGTTCACTCTCGCTCACTCCTGAGATCTTCGCTTTTACCTTGCGCTTATAACGGTCGAATGAGAGGCCGTCTTCTACCTTCTCATTGATAGACTCTATAAACTCTTTAAGAGCCTGAGAGACATACTTCGAGATCATTCCACCCATGATAGGATAGAGTGTGTCGATCATCTTATCTTTGTTGTCCTCGATGGCTGTGGCTATCACCGGTGTTATCGTCGACTGAAGAGCACGACTGAGTTCGACGGTGTTCTCTTTCGAGGCCGAGGTGATGATGCTGGAGATGTGATCGGCAA
>JAUWRZ010000030.1 GCA_030610325.1 Sulfurimonadaceae bacterium
CAATGGTGTTCGATCGTTCTCTAAGTCGTTATCCAGCTCATCAGAGGTGAAGACTTTTAATATCTTGTGATACTCTGCATAAGCGTGACGATAGAGGTAGCGGGTCTGATTGTTGGAGTTGTAGAACTCTGTCGCACTCTGTCCGGCTGCAAGTGCGTTTTTCAGTAGTTTTGAACGACGCATATGGGTGAATGCCATATGTGGGAAATATTTATGTATAGCCTCTTTGATCATCTGTTTATCGCGATTGTTCTCGACCATGTTGGCAAAGACCAGGATAGTCTTATGCTGAAAAGTCTTGATCATCTTGAGACTTTTCATCACAGAGTTAAGGTCATTGATCGTCGGTACCAGGATGATGTCGGCGGCATCGAGGATCTCATGGGAGTGCTTGTCGACAAACCCGCCAAAGTCATAGACAGTGTTGTCGTAAAGAGGCATCTTGTGTGGGTTATAGGTCGCTTTGTCGTATTTAGTGACGACGATCGACATATCATTAGTGATGTACCTATAATCAAGGTCTTTTGCCAGGGAGAAGGCGATAGAGGTCTTCCCCACACCTCCTTTGGTCGAAGCAACACAGATGATCGCCACTTACTGGCCGCCCCACGGCATCTCTTCATCCTGCCATCTAAAGATAAAGCTGTCTTCAAGGTCATAGAATGAAAGTAAGATCCGCATTTTTTCCCTATGCATGAGATTTATTGTAACGCCATTATAACTAAGGGCACCTCTAATGACCCTGTATATCATCAGAGGTCTCCTGAGTGAGAGCATACACCTCAGAAGATCAGACTAGATGAAAAGGCTGCCTTTCAGGGTCAAAAGAGGGCAGCGGGATAAAACCTGACTAAAACAGTGTGGATACTTGTGATTAAAGTCACTTAGTGCTAATATTCTGAGATATAAGAAGATCTGATCTTAAAGGATATGTTATGGCTCAGGCTTGCCCCCTCGTCTTTCGACAGGTCGATGCGACAGTCGTTCGGATCGGTTCATCTTCTGTCATGTTTATTGTAGTCCTTTTCCTGATCAGTATGCAGGTTGGGCTGTTATATCTCTTGAGTGTGGACTTTTTGATCAGACTCTATGGCAAGAAGAGCTACAGTCCGGTCTATCTCTTTTCTGTCGGGATTAAGTCACTTTTAAGACTGGAGACCAAGATGGAAGATGCAGGAGCAAAACGTCTGGCCGCACAGTTGGGACTCTTTTTCCTCCTTGTACTTATCGCTGCTTATCATCTGCATCTTGATATTCTCCTCTATACGGCTGCTGTAGTGTTTTTGTCTTGTGCCTCTATGGAACTTCTTTTTGGTTATTGTGTAGGTTGTAAGGTCTATTTCGTCATCAAAAAGATCACGTCGGGCTTTTAGCAGTGTCAGGTATCTCCTCAAAAGGTATCTATGGGCTTGCTGCGATGCATGTGCTTGCTCATGCCGCGAATGAACGGACTATGCAGGTCAAAGAGATCGCTGCGATGACGCAGATATCACATAGTTACCTTGAACAGCTGCTGTCTCTATTGCGTAAGGGCGGCTTGGTAAAAAGTGTACGAGGGGCTCATGGTGGTTACAGGCTGGGAAGACCGGCGCATGAGATCGAAGTCATCGAGATCATCGAACTGCTTGAGGGACCGCTTTGCAAGGTCGAAGGTAATGTCGGTGCAAGTGTCATCCTTGAGTATTTCTGGCAGGACATCCACGATAAAGTAAAAACCCTTCTTTCACTAAGACTATCGGAGCTTGATCAGGCGTACCAGCCCTATTACTATGATATCTGATCAGCGTCCTCATCTACTTTTTTATAGGCCTTCGAGCAGGACATACCAGAGACGGTCGACCTCAGTATCACTTAAGAAGAGGGTAGAGAGCCCTGTGTAGAGCTCATGTATTCCCTCCTTGTTGACACTAAGCCTGTGGGAACATCCCGGATGTGTAGGCAGAAGAGCACGGATAAGAGAGACGTCATCGGTGATGGGTCGGTCACAGAGGAAGCAACGTGTCTCATCCTGTAGACGTCCCTCATACTTCAGTAGTCTTGCATAGGACTCAAGAGCGGTACGTTTAGGGTTCTGTCTATCCCACTGGTGCGCCGCATGGTCGATGAGCTCAAAATAGAAGCTTCCTGTGCTCTCTGACTGACTGAGATGCGGGTAGAAGAGCGCGATGAACTGCTGCCAGAGTCGTAGACGGTCGTAGTCGATCATCCAGGGAAAGCCGAGATGGAGGACATCACGTAGTCTGCCCATGTTGCTTTTTAGGTTCATCTCACTCTCAAAATCGATCTTGAAGCCGAGATTGATCATACCATGTCGAGCTCCATAGAAGCGGTAAAGGGTATCTAAGCTCTGCTCAGTTAGAATGCTGACGACAACATCTTCGTCACGTGCACGATTCATATGTAGTATATAACCCTGCATCACTGCTTCTTTTTTACACGAATCATTTTTTTCATACTATAAGACTTGACTTTAAATTAAGATCTAAACGGAATGATTATACAATATTAAACATTTGCAAATCTCTAAATAGAGTAAAACTCATTAAAAAGAGATTAAATTGTATAAAATTTACTTATTTTATAGTAAATATAGAAAAAAAGGTGAGTAGAATGCAAGAACATCACGATTTACTACGATCGTTTAGAGATAACTGCGGATTTGGGCTGATCGCCAACATCAAAAACCGCGCATCCCATGAGAACCTTGAGAACGCGATCACTGCGCTTGAGCGGATGATGCACCGTGGTGCAGTCGCTGCCGATGGCAAGACCGGTGACGGAAGTGGCCTGCTGCTTTCGATCCCGGATGAGTTCATGCGTGCTGTCACGCTTGCCGAAGGCGTAGAGCTGCCGGACATGTATGCCGTTGCGACTATCTTCACCCATGACAGAGACCATCTGGATATCTTAAACGATGTATGCAGCAAGAACGACCTAAGAGTCGTTTATGTCCGTGATGTCCCCGTCGATACCAATGCGCTTGGCGAACAGGCACTCGAGACACTTCCGCAGATCATTCAAGTCTTCATCGTCCCTGACTCTATCATGGCTACTCAACGCTTTGATGCGATGCTCTATCTGAGTCGTAAAGAGACAGAACATAGACTTGTCGGTAATGTGAGTTTCTATATCTCATCTATGTCATCACGTGTCATCTCCTACAAGGGCCTTGTGATGCCGACACACATCAAAGAGTTCTACAAGGACCTTCAAGACCCACGTTTCAAGATCTCTTTCACACTCTTCCATCAGCGCTTTTCGACCAATACTCTACCAAAATGGCGTCTGGCACAGCCTTTCCGTGCGGTCGCACATAACGGCGAGATCAACTCTATTGAAGCAAACCGTTTCAATGTAGAAGTGAAGACTGAATCGATCAAGAGTAATGTCTTTACCGATGAGGAGATCGCGAGGTTGCTTCCGATCCTTGAACCGGGCGCTTCAGACAGTGCCAGTGGTGACAACTTCTTTGAGTTCCTTATCGCCAACGGGATGGACTTCTTTAAAGCGGCTCGCGCCGTGATCCCTGCCCCATGGCAAAACGCACCTCATATGGATCCGGAACTGCGTGCTTTCTATGAGTATCAGTCCACTGTCTTTGAAGCCTGGGACGGACCGGCTGCATTCTCACTTACAGATGGAAGATATATAGGCTGTGTACTTGACCGTAACGGACTTCGACCTTCGAAGTATGTCATCACTGATGATGACACACTGCTCATAGCGAGTGAGTATGGTGTCGTTGATATTCCTGATGAGAAGATCAAAGAGCGGGGTCGTCTACAATCCGGTGAGATGATCGGTCTTGACCTTAAGCATGGTAAAGTCTTGAAAAATGGCGAGATAGACGATTATCTGAAGTCTGCCAACCCCTATATGAAGTGGCTTAACCAGCATATGATCTATCTGCAGGAGCATGTGGACAAACAGTATGAGCGGACCTGTGACTTCGAACCGGAGAACCTGATCAAACGTCAGCGTTATTTCAATATCACTCAGGAGATCGTCGAGCAGGTGATCGAGCCGATGATGCGTGATGGGAAAGAGGCTGTCGGTTCTATGGGTGATGATACACCGATGGCAGCCTTTAGTAACAAGCAACGTAACTTCAGTGACTTTTTCAAACAGAAGTTCGCGCAGGTCACCAATCCACCTATCGACCCGATCCGTGAGCAGGTGGTGATGAGTCTGAACACAGGCTTTGGAGAAGTCCATAATATCCTGGATGAGATCCCGACCCATGCGCATCGTCTTAAGGCTATCTCACCTATCATCACACGTGAGAAGCTTACTGTCCTGAAGTCATTTGGTGATAAGAGCTCTCCGCGTTTTCAGGCACAATACTATAATCGTACGTTCTCGACAGCGTATGAGAGTGATCTCAAAGCAGCACTTGATGCCTTGAGTGATGCGATAGTCACTGCAGTCAATGATGATGGTGCCCGTATTGTCATCCTTGATGACTCCGAGTTTGGAAAAGAGAAAGCGGTGATCCCGATGCTGATGGCAGTGGGTAGGCTTAATCAGCGATTACGTACAGAGAAGATCCGGCATCTCGTCTCGATCGTAGCTGTGACAGGCGAGGTCGTTGACTCCCATGGTGCGGCTTCATTGATCGCCTATGGAGCAAGTGCCATCTATCCAAACCTTCTCTTCTCTACGGTAAGTACCTATGCAGAGACGAAACCAAATCTGGGTGTCAGTTGTCATGATGCACTGAAGTCGGTCCATATGGCGTTGAACAGTGGTCTGCTGAAGATCATGTCAAAGATGGGTATCTCGACTATCGCTTCATATCGAAACTCTGGACTGATGGATGTCCTGGGACTCAGTAGAGAGATCGTCGATGACTGTTTCCGTGATTCGCATGCACTGATCCCGGGACTGGGCTATGAAGATATTGATGAACGCATAAGAAAGATGCATAAAGAGGCCTATGAGGACAATGGCTTCAATAAGATCTTCCCATTGAACATCGGTGGCTTCTATAAGTTCTACAATGGCCGTGAGTATCATGACTTTGGACCGGATGTGATCCATGCTATCCATGCTTTCTCAAAATCGGGCGACAAAAAAGATTTTCAGGCCTTTAAGACCCTGATCAATGAACGTGGGTTTAAGTTTATCCGTGATTTCCTGGAGTTTAAGTCAGATGTAGGACCGATCAGTATTGATGAGGTAGAGCCAAAAGAGGCTATCTTTAAACGTTTCGCATCAGCCGCTATGAGTCTGGGTTCGATCTCGCCTGAGGCACATGAATCGATCGCAGAAGCGATGAACACCATCGGAGGGCAGTCAAACTCCGGTGAAGGTGGTGAGGATGCTGAACGTTTTAATACGATCCGTAACTCAAAGATAAAGCAGGTCGCATCCGGACGTTTTGGTGTCACACCGGCGTACCTTCGCAGTGCGGAAGAGATCCAGATCAAAGTCGCACAGGGTGCAAAACCGGGTGAAGGCGGTCAGCTTCCGGGACATAAAGTAACAGCTCTTATCGGAAGATTGCGCCATACGGTACCGGGAGTCACACTGATCTCTCCTCCGCCGCACCATGATATCTACTCCATAGAGGACCTCGCACAGCTGATCTATGACCTTAAGCAGGTAAACCCAAAAGCGACGATCACCGTCAAGCTTGTCTCGACTGCCGGAGTCGGTACGATCGCGGCTGGGGTGGCTAAAGCCTATGCAGATAAGATCATTATCTCTGGTGGTGATGGCGGGACAGGTGCTGCTCCTCTGACATCTATCAAGTTCGCAGGAAATCCTTGGGAACTGGGATTGACAGAAGCACATAATGCTCTTAAAGCAAATGATCTTCGAAAGATGGTCGAGCTACAGACAGATGGCGGTCTGAAGACTGGTCTGGATGTCGTAAAAGCAGCCTTGCTGGGTTCAGAGAGTTTTGCATTTGGTACCGGAGTATTGACGATCGTCGGCTGTAAGATGCTGCGTATCTGTCATGTCAATCGCTGTTCAGTGGGTATTGCTACACAAAACGAAAAACTCAGAAGTGAGCACTTTAAAGGCAATGTCGGGCAGATAGTCAACTTCTTCACACTGCTTGCTGAAGATGTCCGTTCTATCATGGCTGAGCTTGGTTTCAGGACTATGGAGGAGATGATCGGTCGTAGTGAGATGCTCAAAGTCGTCGATGATGAGTTCGCACAGAAGTTCGATTTCAGTTCTGTCTTGCATAAAGAGGCGGGTGTCGATACCTGCCAGGTCGATTTCAATCATCCTTTTGACTCAAACGAGTTTGAGAAAGATGTGCTTGCAGAAGCGATGAGTGCGATCAAGCATCCTGACCATCCAGTCCGTATAAATCGTGATATCTGTAATCTAAACAGAAGTTTTGGAGCCCGTATCAGTGGTGAGATAGCACAGTACTATGGTGACAAGGGACTTGAGGATGACTCTATCGTCATCTCGTTAAAAGGTATCGCCGGACAGGCATTGGGCGCATTCCTGATCAACGGTGTCACTATCCGTCTTCAAGGTGTGGCGAATGACTATATCGGTAAGGGAATGCATGGCGGAAGTATCATCATCACCTCCAAGCAAGAAGGTGAAGGTTTCTCTGCCGGAGGTAATACCTGCCTCTATGGAGCTACTGGGGGCCGTCTCTTTATCAATGGTTCTGTTGGTGAGCGTTTTGCTGTGCGTAACTCGGGAGCACTGGCTATCGTCGAAGGTACGGGAGATAATGCCTGTGAGTACATGACTGGCGGTATAGTCGTTATCCTGGGCTGTACCGGCGGGAACTTTGGTGCAGGTATGACCGGGGGTATCGCTTTTGTCTATGATAAAGGGCATACATTCGTCGAGCATGTCAACCGGGAACTGGTCGAAGCCAGCCGTATCGATACCGATGATGGTGATGAGGCTCGCCACTACCTTAAGCGACTGCTTAAAGAGTATGTGGCCGAGACGGGTAGTCAGAAAGCCATGAGACTCTTGCAGAACTTTCGTGTCGAGATCCGTAACTTCTGGCTTGTCAAGCCGAAGAACCTGAAAAAACTGCCGTTAAACCAAGATAAAGGGGATTAGGATGAGAGAATTTATTACAACAGGACGCATCGATCCCTCTAAAAGATTGGTAGTCGAACGTACAAAAGATTTCAAAGAGATCTATGATGTCTTTCAGATAGATGATGCAAGTTCGCAGAGTGACCGCTGTATTCAGTGCGGTGATCCCTACTGTCTGAACAAGTGTCCACTGCACAACTACGTCCCTCAGTGGTTAAAAGCTGTAGCAGAGAAAGATCTGGAGTTCGCTTTTAAGCTCTCTAATGAGCCCTCACCATTTCCAGAGGTGATGGGACGTGTCTGCCCTCAAGACAGACTTTGTGAAGGTGACTGTACACTCAACGATGGGCACGGCGCTATCACTATTGGCTCTATTGAGACTTTTATCAGTGAGGAGGGGTTCCGTCAGGGTATGAAACCTGAGTTCCCCGGGATCACGACAGATAGATGTGTAGCTGTCATCGGCTCCGGACCGGCCGGTCTCTCAGTTGCGACCTACCTGCTGCGTTCGGGGATCGCTGTGACGATGTATGAACGTGATGATCGCGCAGGTGGTCTGCTGACTTACGGTATTCCCAACTTCAAACTCGATAAGAAAGTAGTCAAACGCCGTGTTGACTCTCTGATCGAAGCCGGTATGGAGCTGATCGTTGATTGTGAAGTAGGAAAAGACATCACTTTTGAAGAGATCGCTGATAAGCACGATGCCATCTTTGTGGGTATAGGTGCGACCAAGGCCAAAAATGCGCGTATCACAGGTGAGAACGGTGGGAACGTCTTTGTCTCGATGGAGTACCTTACCGCGATCCAGCGTAAGAACTTCGGGCTCACTTATGATCGTAAGTTTGAGTTTAAAGACCTCGATGTCGTCGTTATCGGTGGTGGTGATACTGCGATGGACTGTGTTCGTACATCCAAGCGTGAGAATGCTAAAAGCGTGACATGCCTCTACCGTCGTGATGCACACAATATGCCGGGATCACAAAAAGAGTATAAGAACGCCGTGGAAGAGGGTGTGGAGTTTACGTTCTATGCTTCACCAAAAGAGATCATTACTGGTGAGGATGGCAAGGTAGTCGGTGTCGAGATGATCAAGACTGTCCTGGGTGCCAGAGATGAGAGTGGCCGTCAGCGTATGGAAGAGCTCCGTGGTAGTGAGTTCCAGGTCAAAGCTGATATCGTGATCATGGCCCTTGGCTTTGATCCGGTCGTCCCTAGCTTTTTGGCAGAGAACGGCATCGAGACCAACAGTTGGGGCGGTGTGATCATAGATGAGGGTTTCCAGACGACGACTGCGGGCGTCTACTCCGGAGGCGACTGCTACCGTGGTGCTGATCTGGTCGTAAATGCCGCTTATGATGGACGTGAAGCTGCCCGTGCGATCGTCGACTCTCTCTTAAAAAACTGATCATCTGAGTATGCAGGCATTTGTCGAAGCAGCGCTTGCTGCTTGCCATGAGGTATATGAACTGATACGTACAAACAGCGATGAGGCTGCTTACAGCTCTTTCACTAAAGGTGCTGGAGGTGATATCAGCATAGGCTTTGATCTGATGGCAGAAGCTGTCTTTGTACGTGAACTTCAGCGTTTTGGCACTATCTTGTCTGAGGAGAGCGGTCAGATAGGAGAGGGTGATGCGCGCATAGTCATCGACCCCATCGATGGCAGTGATAACCTTCTGTCGAACTTTCCCTATTACGGAGCCTCCATCGCACTGCAACAAGCGGGTGTGACTGTCGCCGGTATTGTCTGTAATTTTGCAAATGCTGACTGTCATGTACGTTTTGGTGATGAACACTACCTTACTTCCCTGACAGAGCTGACTAAGAAAGAAGAAATTCTTATACATGAGCATAGTCGGGTCGGTATATTTGAAAAAGCCGCCGCATCCCCTGAAAACGCAGTGTCGCTGATAGATGCGGGGCTGAAGTTCAGGTCTCCAGGTGCTATAGCACTCTCTCTTGCCTATGCGCATTATGTCAATTATGTGGTTTTTTTCGGTACAATGCGGTCATATGATCTTGAGGCGGGTATCTTTCTCTGTAAGGATCTTTTCCGCTATCAGGACGATGGACTTCTAGTCATCGCAAAAGACCGAACAGTCTTTGACAAAATATTAAAAATCTTCAAAAGGGGTCCAAATTGAGTATTCTCGATATTTTCGGTACTGCCAACAAAAAAACGGCTAAGGATGCCTCTTCTCACTGGGTCAAATGTAAATCATGTCAATCTCTGATGTATTACAAAGAGATCGAAAAACAGCAGTTTGTCTGTCCTAAATGTGGGTTTCACATGCGGATCGGTGTCAATGACCGTATCAATATCCTGGTAGATAAAGATAGCTTTGTCGAGTTCGATGCCGGACTCAAACCGATCGATCCGCTCCGTTTTGTAGATAAGAAGAGTTATGTGAAACGTGTTGAAGAGGGCATTGCAAAGACCGGACGTCACTCCTCTGTCGTCAGTGGCGAATGTAGCATCAACGGTATCGGTACGCAGCTTGTCGTCTTTGACTTTGCCTTTATGGGTGGATCACTTGGTTCAGTAGAGGGTGAGAAGATCTTCAGGGCAGTGACACGTGCTATCGAGAAACGTCAGGGTGTGCTCATCGTCAGCGCAAGTGGTGGAGCACGTATGCAGGAGAGTACCTTCTCCCTGCTGCAGATGAGTAAGACCTCTGCAGCATTAGCACGTCTGGCGGAAGAGGGCCTCCCTTATATCTCTTTATTGACAGACCCGACCATGGGTGGTGTCAGTGCCTCTTTTGCCATGCTTGGTGATGTCATCATCGTCGAACCGGGTGCGCTCATCGGCTTTGCCGGACAGCGTGTCATCGAACAGACGATCGGTTCAGCACTGCCGGATGGTTTTCAGCGAGCTGAGTTCTTGCTTGAGAAGGGCTCAATAGACATGGTAGTCAACCGTAGTGAGATGAAGAACACGATCGCTGACTTGCTGGGTATATTTCTTGATCAGGAACCGATGATAGCCGCAAGACGTAAAGAGGACAGCGGTGAGTCAGATATGGATCATGAAGCAGAGTACAAGCAGAGTAAGATCCTTTACTAAAGAGCTGTTATGAAGCTTTATGCACTTTGTGATCAGTCGACACTTGATGAGAAGCAGGTCTCATTAGAGCAGTTTGTGACCCTATGTCAAGCTAGAGGTGCAGAGATCATCCAATATCGCGACAAACATGCTGATGTCTCTGAGGTAAAAAGCAGACTTATCGAGTTGAGGAAGCTTTGGGATGGCTTCTTGATCATCAACGACAGGTTTGAACTAAGTGATTATGCTGATGGAGTCCATCTCGGTCAGGAAGATATGTATGCTATCGACAGCGACCCTCTCAAGGCTATCAAGATACTCCGCAGTGTCATAGGCAGTGATAAGCTGATCGGCCTCTCTACCCACAACGCAGAAGAGATCATTATCTCTAATACGCTTGACATCAACTATATAGGACTTGGTGCTTATCGGGCGACAGATACAAAAGATGTAGCTAACAGGCTGGGTGATCAGCTTGATCTGCTTGCAGCCGACTCAGAGCATCCTGTAGCAGCGATCGGTGGCGTGACCTTTGATGATGTCTTCGAACATGTGACCTACCGTGTCATGGGAAGGGCGCTTTATGAGAGTTGAAGTGATCTCCATAGCAAAAAAAGAGCGTTCTCTTTACGACCCACTCTATAAAGAGCTTGAAAAGATGATCTCTCGCTTTGCAAAGTGTGAGGATGTCGAGATCTTTCCTAAAGATGTAGCAAAAGCACACACTGTCTCGGCAGATGCCGCCCAGGCAGCTTATACAAAGGCCTTGATACCATATATAGACAAAAGTTATAAGGTTGTTTTGCATCCAGAAGGCCGATTACTTGACAGTTTTGAATTTAGTAAGCTATTAAGTGATAAGATTGCAGTTAAATTTTTCATAGGTGGTGCATACGGATTTGAGGAAGCCTTTTTGAAGCAGTGTGATCAGCAGATCAGTCTTGGCCGATTGACGATGAGTCATAAGATCGCCAAAGCAGTGCTTCTCGAACAGATCTATCGTGGCTTTTCTATCTTGAACAATCACCCCTATCACAAGTAAGGACATTTGGTGAGAGAAAACGAATTACGTTATTTTGAGGAGATCCTCGACAATCGTAAACTGCAGATCGTAAAGAACATCTACGGTGTAGAGAAAGAGCTGAATGAACTTAGAGGTCTTGAACTCAATGATGAAGGCGACTTCGCCTCTGTGAGTAATAATAACCTTGTTGAGACCGCCATTGGCAACCAGCAGGAGCTTGAACTTGCTGAGATCGAGATGGCTCTTATGAAGATCAAAGACAACCTTTACGGTATCTGCGAGATGTGTGAAGAGGATATTGGATTTCAACGTCTGAAAGTCAAACCTCATGCCAAGTATTGTATCGATTGTCGAGAGATAGCTGAGAAAAACAATTCTTAAGGAGTCAGTATGTACATAAAGCGCTATACATTAGTCGTTATGCTTTTGATGATCGTGATCGGATGGTATATCTATGGGTTTATCACTCAAGAGAGTATGTCTCTGGACATCTATACGATCCATCTTCCTTCCTTGCCTATTGCATTTTGGGTGATGGTACCGGTATTCCTGTTCTATCTTGCCACGCTCGCACATATGCTCTACTACACGATGATCGGTACGATCAGACTCCGTAGATACAAGAAAGACTCTGAAAAGCTTATCGATGCACTTCAGTACACTTATCTTGGTAAAAAAGGCCGTAACAACGTCTATAAGACGAGACGTTATGCTTTGATGGGTAAACTGCTCGATAACAGTAAACTTGTACCAAACGATAGCCTTGTCCATGTCGGTGATGAGAAGATCGATACTGTACTGGAGATGCTCCGCGAACTACAGGCTGGTAAATCAGTCGCACTGAACAAGTATCAGCTCCTTACCAGTAATCCTCTGGTCATACAAAATCAGATCAACCAGCTTGATGCAGGTGAACTGAAGCCTGGGACAGTACTTGCCAAAGTGGCGAACTATGATGAGGCAGTGTGTAAACATGCCTTTGTCAAGATGATCCCTGAGAAGCCACTGTACGAGTTGGAGAAATATAAGACCTATATGAGTAAAGAGTCACTTTTTACCATATTGGAGCGTGTCAATGACGATAAGAACAAGCTTGACGTCTCTGATGAAGCACTGCATGCGCTTTTGATCGCACTTCCGCTTGAAG
>JAUWRZ010000072.1 GCA_030610325.1 Sulfurimonadaceae bacterium
AGTGCCATCAGGATGACACTGAAATATTTCAGATAGTGAAATGCGATATAACGGAAATGTACCATAATGGCCTGCTGTTTGCTTGATTACCGGCTATTCTAGCGGAAATTTCTTGATCGAGCACTTAGAAGCAACGTTTTCCCACGATTCCTGAGACAAAAGTCCTACCGCATCTGCCGCCTGTGCGATCCAGGTCGGAAGGTGTTCCTGCTCCTCTTTACTAAAAGCGTTGAGGACATGATCGATGACTTTTGATCGCTCCTGAGGCTTTGATATGCCCATACGGACACGCAGATACTCTTTACTGATCGAGACATCAGTCGACTTCAATCCATTATGACCACCATGCCCACCGCCATGCTTGAACCGGAGTGCTCCAAAAGGAAGGTCCAGATCATCATGGATGACGACGACATCCTCGATCTTATAAAAGTTCTTCACTGCAGCGATGGAACGTCCGGAAAGGTTCATAAATGTCAGGGGTCTTAGATAGTAGTGAGGGCCGGCTTTATAAAGGTCACCTTCAAAAGAGGCTTTTTTTATGACAGTCGCGGTATCTCGACGAAGCAGTTCATCGATCACCATAAACCCGATATTGTGTCGGGTCGCAGCATAGGCCGGACCCGGATTACCCAGTCCGACTATAAGCAAGCTTACTTCGCTTTGATGATAGAGAGTACAGAGACGCGATCAGAATCTGTGAAAGCAGCATTCTCAAGAGCAGGAAGATCACGGATCAAAATAGAGTCACCAAGATCAAGACCTTCGACATCGATCTTGATGCTGTTAGGGATGTTCTCAATAGCCGCTTTTACACGAAGACGTGTCTTGGAGATATGCAGCATACCGCCATTTTTACGACCGACAGGTGTACCTTGAGGATCTACCGGGATGTTGTAATGTGCGACGATACCAGGCTGTGCTACCATCATATCTACGTGAAGAAGCTTACCTGTAAGTGGATGGGACTCATATGATTGAACGACAACATTTAACTCGTTTCCGCCAACGTTTACCGGAAATGCCAATGTCTCTTTGTTGCGAACAGTACGGATAAACTCATTCATCTTGAATACAGCGTTGACATTATCAACACCTTTTCCGTAAATATTAGCGATTAGATAACCATCTTGGCGATGCGCTTTTGTACTACGCTTACCAGTACTCTCTCTAATAGTGCCTTCTAACATAATAGTGTCCTTAAATATAAAATGACGCGAATTATACAGAAGATAACCTATTAGATCGCTGAATACTATAGCTGAAGTCTGTCACCTTTTAGATATCTAACCTTTGATCTCAAAGATATCATCCGCATCAAACTCATCTTCCTTGTTCTCATCTTTGTTCAGCTTTGAGACAGAGTCCATTCCCTGCATCTTAAGCTTAAGGTCTGATGGCGATGTGGCGTAACTAAACGCCTCTTCTGTAGAGATCTTCTTAGCTTTCCAGAGGTCGAGGATACCCTGGTCAAAACTTTGTGATCCGTAGATCTCTTTTCCCTCTTCGATCGCATCACGGATCTCTACATCACGGTTCTCCATGATAAGCTGCTCGATCCGTGGAGTACGTACGAGTACTTCCAATGCCGCAGCCCGTTTTCCATCTATCGTAGGGATAAGACGCTGGGAGATGATACCCTGAAGTACCCCTGCAAGAGTGAACCTTACCCGACTCTGCTCTTCGACAGTGAACATGGAGATAATACGGTTGATCGTCTCTTTGGCATCGAGTGTATGCAGCGTAGAGAAGACAAGGTGCCCGGTATCTGCCGCATGCAGCGCGATCTCGATGGTCTCGATATCACGCATCTCTCCGACAAGGATAATATCGGGGTCTTCACGTAAGGAGGCACGCAAAGCGTTGGAAAAACTATGCGTATCCTGTCCAATACTACGCTGATTGACAATACACTTGCGGTCTTTATGGACAAACTCGATCGGGTCTTCGATGGTGATGATATGCTTGCGTTTCTTTAGATTGATCTCATTGACAAGTGCTGCCAGGGTAGTAGACTTACCACTTCCCGTCACCCCGGTGACAAGGACGAGACCCCTTTCCATATCGGTGAACCTGTGGACTATACCAGGCAGTCCCAGTTCATCTATGTTCAATATCTTGATCGGTATCGTACGAAATACAGCCGATACCCCTTCCATCTGGAAAAAGATATTGACACGAAAGCGGGTCTCTTCATCATAAGGATAGACAAGGTCCAGCTCTTTTGCTTCGACAAACTCCATAAAGCGGCTACGCAGCAGCTCTTTGGCAAATGTCAACGCTTCAGATCTGGAGATGATCTCACCTGAGAGGGGGATGATATCACCGTTTATTCGTGCTCGTACAACAGAGTTGGCCTTGATATGAAGGTCACTTCCTCCTGCATCAAGCATCCGTCTCAGATAGGCACGGATCTTCTTTAACGTCTCAAAGGTAAGGTCCTCGACATTAAATGCTATGTTCTTTGCCTCCATCACGACTCCAATTCATCAAGTATTTCTTGAAAAGCCACCTTAAACGCACTCAGTCCATCTTCGATCAAAGTAGCGATCACACCATCGATGTCGATCTCCACTTTTTCTATGGAGGTAAACAGGGCATCGATCTTGGCTCTCTCGATCGGTAGACGTACAGCATCAGCACCGGTAGCCACAAAAGCATCAATAGTCGCTATCGGTGCAGTGTTGACCGAGTTCCTTGCCAGTAACTCTTCGACATAGTAAGAAGGCCGTAGATCATCGCCTTTGACACCGGTACTGGCGAATAGGGTACGACATCCCGGGACCTGCATCTCCTCGATCTCATCATAGATAAGTGCCGCATTATAGATACCGGCCAGTCCGGTAGGGAGCTCATAGGTACTTAATGTCGCATCTAACGCACGGTCAAGTCTACTTACAAAGACACTGATGACCGTATCTACCTTGCTATCACTTTGCTTCAGGCCTCTGGCAAAGGCATTCGCACACGCTATCGCCTGCTCTTTAGAGAACACCAGCGTCGCATTTACCGGTATCCCCGCAGCGACTAAAGCTTCCATCGCAGGGTAACCGGCATCTGTCGCAGGGACTTTGATCATCACATTTGGCCGGTCGATGGTGGCAAACAGTCGCTTGCCCTCCTCCATTGTCGCCTGCGTATCATCACATAGGTAGGGGTCCACCTCAATACTGACATAACCATCATTACCTGCATCATAAAGCGGACGAAGTACATCAGCCGCTTTGGTGATATCAAAGATAGCCACTGCCTCATAATTCGCTTTAGCCGACAGGGAACTTAAGCCCTCAAGCTGCTCTTTATACGCCGCTGATGTCAAGATCGCACTTTTAAAGATCGCCCGATTGGATGTGGCTCCGTTGACGATGCCTTTGTCTATAAGGACCTTAAAGTCGTTGTCTAAAAAGTCACGTTCGATGAAATCAGCCCACAATGAAAACTTTATCTCCGGATTAACCATTCTTCACCCTTAGCAATTATATTGATCTTATTATAGCCCAAACAGATCACAAAGAGGGTAAATCAGAAAAAATAGTCCAAAGTCACTTTCAATGTATCCCACTCATCCACATACTTCTCGACATGATCATAAGAGAGTGTGAGTGCACTGTTTTGCGAAGTACGCCAATGCTGGGAGGCGTTAAGTATCCACTGCTGCTCCCCAGTGGCATAAAAACGTCTTGTCGCTTCAAGGTTACTCTTAAACGCTTTACCCTCATATAAGACAGCACCTACTGAACCACCTAGTGCTGCGACAAGACCACTCTCAAGATAAAAGAGTGGATCGGCCATCAGGTAGAGATAACCAAAGTCACTTCCCCATGAGAGACCGGCACCGACAGTGAATGTGAACGCTGCATCCTCATTCATATAGTCTCTGTCCCACCCTGTCTTCATCCGCCAGGATAGAGGCTGAAAGAAATCACTTCGTGGTGTGATGGAGACGATGGAAAGTATCGTCGCCTCTTCGATCTGAAACGTCTTATCACTATAGCTCGCCAGGATATCGAGGAACTCTATCTGAGTACCTCGTAAAAAGCCAATATCGCTATCTTCAAGATGATGATAGGCCGGACGTATACCGGCAAACTGGATCGGACGACCATCACGCCAACCCAGCGAGAAAGTCGACTTCACCGCACGATGCCCCTGATCTGGGTTCTCAGGCTTATCAATGGCTATCTCCTCACCCTTTCCAAGCTGTGAACGCGCACTCAGTATGGAGTGAAAACGCTGGAGATACTCCTCTTTATCTGTCTTGCCTTCTATATAATCATACTCAGTCAACTCCGAAGCAGCCTCAAGGATATAACGTTTCTCCTGCTGCTCATACTGCTTGTCTGGTATCAGCATCTTGGGATCAGATAGACCCTTAGTCAAGGCAAGTGTCTGCTCTGTCGCCTTACTGGAAAGTATCTTCTCATAAGCCAGAAGCACCGTATACTTGGAAGGTCGGTAGTGATGCTTCTGCACTATCCCTTCAGCTTCAGCTGCATGGACCGTCTCCGGAGGGATGACCTGATAGGTGAAGTACTCTCTGAGATGGATAGATGGACGGGCGACTTCGATCAGCCAGAGCATGTTATAAGAGCAGTTCTCATCAAAGAAGTAGTACCAGGAGTAGGTATCTCTGATCTCCCATATATGCCGCATCATCTGCCTCACCTCATCCGGGGTAAGATCAAGATCATACTCCCAGATATCACGCTGTTCCGTATCACGATACTCTTTGAGTTTCTCATAATAGGGCAAAAGCGAATACTTACCATAATAGCCGCCAAAGAGCCCTTTGATGGCAAACATCGCACCATTCTCTGTAGAAGTATCGGCATTAGCCGCATAGTTGATGGCATAAGAGAGCATCTTTGAGTCGTAGGAGGAGTCGATGCGTAAAAAAGTGTGTCCAAACATCGACGCAGGTGAGTTGACATGAGCAAAAGGAAAGACAAGGGTCACAGACTGCGGGTCTACCCGTCTCATCAGAGTGTCAAATGTCTTACATTCGACCTGCGGAAGCTCTTCAAGACCCAACTCCTGCTGCAGCCACACTTTTCTGGCAGGGTACTTACAGGCCGTCGAGTTGTCATCTAAGACCTTCTCATCGTACAGTGCCTTGATAGTAGCATGCAGTTCAGAACGGGCATCACTCTGACCACCCTCTGCTATGAAGAAATCTGCATCATCGATCTCACTTGTCTGACCATCAGGCATATGTAAGAGGATATGCCAGTAACGTGCACTACCCAGATCTTTCTCATCTGCTTTTTGTAAATAGCTTTCAAGACCGGGATCTGCAAAAGCAGCTATTGACAAAAGACAGAAAAGATAAAAGAGACGGATGATAGGGGACCTTTGTAAAAGAAGAGGAAGATCAAACGGGACAGAGCCCGTTTAAAAGGTAGTCTTAGCCTGCGACAACAGCGATGTTGTCTAGAACGTCAGCCATCTTTGCTTTATCAGTAGCATAGATGCTGTTGTAGTTTGTCTGAAGTGCTGATGCGAATGTAGCTTTGTCTTCTACCTGAAGAAGCTCAGCCAGAGTATCTATTGACTCGCCATGACCCATCGCGATCTCTTTTGCAAGCTGATCCATGTTAGATGCCACGAACTCTTCTGCACGCTCATTCATCACAAGCTTGACTTTTGTACAGCCTGATGTACCAGAAGTGATACCAAAGGTCTGATTTCCAAGAGTACCATTAGTCGTTGCCTGAAGTGCCAGTAGTACAGCACTGCTATCATCTTTAATGATCTGTGAACCGAGGCCACAACCTGTCTGATCGTTCACTGTTGCGTATGCACCTGTTGTCATTACCAGTGCGACTGCTGCACTTACAAGAATCTTTTTCATAGATACCCTTTTTTTTAGAATGGGCCAGTATAAATACTTCAGACTTAAATAGAGGTTACTTGGTACTTTTATCTAACAGTTTTTGATTAAAATCCCACTAAATCGTTACAGATACGTCTCAATATTGATGTGATGCGACTATCTCTCTTCAAGGTCTTGTCAACTGGCTAGTTTTAGTGTAGCAACACCGGCTACTATCAAAGCCACACCCAAATATCTTCCCAAACTACTTGGATCACCATAAAAATATATACCGACTAAAAAGGTCCCGGCAGCTCCTATCCCCGTCCAAATAGCATAAGAAGTCCCAATTGGGATCTGTTTTTGTGCTAACCATAAGAATAATCCACTTATTGCCATAAAAAAACTGCGATTGCGATCCCCGTGATCCGAGTCTCATCTTGCTGTGCCATCTTCAAGCCTACTGGCCAACCTATTTCAAATAACCCTGCAAATATTAAATACACCCATGCCATTGCTCTTTCCTCTTTATGTTTTATATGCCCGCGTTTGTCCTAAGAAATATGAGGAGTGCCTGAGAGTCTCACACTTCTTTATACTCTTATTCATCTACTTTTGTCATATGAGTATTTTAGCTTTTTAGGAGATAGACCTTGATAAATCTCACTCCTGGGTCCTAAGGTGACTAGATCGACAAATGGAGACACCTTAAAGTGACATTTTTACGACGATCTGTTTGCATACAATTTTACAAACTAAATTTGTATACAAAGCGAAAAAATGATAATCATAAGATTTTTGTTGAAATACTACCTTTATATGGTGTTAATACTGCTCATCGGAAGAGCTTCACTTTTTATGATCTATTTTGATCACTTTAAAGATAGCGGAGTCGACTATTGGCTGACTTTTCTTTATGGACTGAGAATGGACACCATATCGATAAGTATGCTGTTGGCCATACCGGTGATCTTGTTGACACTAAGTCCAGGGTTCTTAAGACATCTCATCAGTAAGTTCCTGAAATACTATTTTTTGATAGTCTTCATACTGCTCATCTACATCGAGAATGCCACTTTACCTTTTGTCGCCCAATATGATGTCAGACCAAATTATCTTTTTGTAGAGTACTTGGAATATCCACAAGAAGTCTTCAAGATGTTGATCGCTGATTACCCTATGGAGTTGTTTGTCGCATTTGTCATGATAATGGGCTTTATCTACTTATATCTTAAGTATCTAAAAGACGATATCACTGCTCTCTTTGAGATGAGCTATCTGCGAAGAGCTTTATTGTTTCTACCTCTGGCATTGATAGTGTTCATAGGGATCCGTTCATCATTTGGGCATCGTGCTGCCAATAGTTCTGACGCGATGTACTCTTCAAACAGGATGATCAATGAGATAAGCAAGAACTCCATCTACAATATAGGTTATGCCGTCTATTCAAGTCGACAAAACGGCAATAAAGGTCTGATCAGACAGTATGGCAAGATGGATAAGAGTGAAGCACTTTCAAGATTCAAAAAAAGATCGGGCATCCAGTCCACCGACGATACGCGTCCTCTATCACGAATAGAAAAGACACACTTTACGACTACAAAGCCAAAGAACCTGGTCATATTCATACAAGAGAGCATTGGCTATCAATTTGTTGAAGCGATCGGAGGAGAAAAAGGTATTACACCCCATATCAACGCGTTGAGTAAAGAGGGTATTTTGTTCAAAGAGTTATATTCCAATGGTACCAGAAGTATCAGAGGGATCGCAGGAAGTGTAGCCGGTAACTACTCCGTACCAGGTAAAGGTGTACTAAAAAGAAATAAGTCACAAAGCGATTTTTTCACTATCTCGTCACTGCTTAAACCCTTTGGATATCATACGATGTTCCTATATGGAGGGGAGAGCAGGTTCGACAATATGCGTGGCTGGTTCCTGGGTAACGGATTTGACGAGATCATAGACCAGCCTGCCTTTATAGACCCATCTTTTACTGGTACCTGGGGTGTCAGCGATGAGGACCTTGCGATGAGAGGACACAGTGAGTTTAAAAAGCTACATGCCAAGGGCCAGAGCTTCGCTGCTGTCATGTTCTCCACATCAAACCACACTCCATTTGATTTTCCTGAAGCGACAATAGAGCTAGTCGATGGAGTGGAGAAAAGAAGTGTCAAGAATGCTTTAAAATATGCCGATCATGCCATCGGGATGTTTATCGAAGAAGCCCGAAAAGAGGACTACAATAAAGATACTGTATTTGTGATAGTAGCAGATCATAATGTAAGAGTATATGGAGACGATATGATACCAGTCGATATGTTTCATATACCCGCCATCATCCTTGGAGGGGGTATCAAACCTCTGGCTTATGATAAGATATCGACACAACCTGATGTCCTGGCGACTGCTCTGGACCTCATTGGCCTGGATCTTAAATATCCCATTATGGGACATTCCATATTTAGTGATAAAAAGCAGGACATGGCTTTCATGCAGTTTCACACCTCTTATGCATTAAGGGTCGAAGACAAGGTCGCTATTATCAGACCAAACAAGAGCCCTATCACATTTCTATATCAAGACA
>JAUWRZ010000037.1 GCA_030610325.1 Sulfurimonadaceae bacterium
AATGCAGATGATGTCCGTGAAGGTATCATCGCTTATAAGATCGCAGCACATGCTGCTGATATTGCCCGTGGTCGTACCGGTGCACGTGATATTGACGATGCGATGAGTGATGCGCGCTACTCTTTTGACTGGGAGAAGCAGTTTGAACTGGCTCTTGATTCTGAGCGTGCCCGTGAGTATCATGATGAGACACTCCCTCAGGATGTCTTTAAAGAGGCAGAGTTCTGTTCCATGTGTGGACCGAAGTTCTGTAGTTACAAGATATCTCAGGACATCATGGATAATCCTGAGGCTATCGCGCAGATCGCTGCAGAGGCGAAAAACGCCAGTTGACTTTTGCCAGCATCGTGTTTAACACAGTAGTGCTATAGCAGCTAGCGTAGCTAAACGAGCTTTGCTCGTTTGGTGTTCAAATAATATTTATTAAGGAATATATATGACTAAAGAGATCATTGAATCAGCATTGATGAATGTGACCTATCCGGGATTTACGAAAGATATCGTCGGATTTGGTTTTGTAAAAGATATCAGTATCGCAGGAAGTGTAGTGTCGGTCAAGATCGATATCACATCGAGTGCTCCTGAAGTAGCACAGCAGATAAAAGATGAGGCGACGGTAGAACTTAAAAAAGTCGGTGCCACTAACGCTACTATCAGTGTCAATGCTCCAAAGATGCCTCGTGAGAGTTCATCTAAGGGTAAGAACATCGCACCACATGTGAAGAACTTCATCATGGTAAGTTCAGGTAAAGGAGGGGTCGGAAAATCGACTACTTCTGTCAACCTGGCGATAGCACTGGCTATGCAGGGTAAAAAAGTAGGTCTTCTTGATGCAGACATATACGGACCTAACATCCCTCGTATGATGGGTCTTGATGGTGTCAAACCAGAGATCGAAGGTAACAAAGTCCTTCCTCTTAAAGCGTATGGCGTCGAAGTGATGTCTATGGGTTCTTTGATGGAAGAGGGTCAGTCTCTTATCTGGCGTGGTTCTATGATCATGAAAGCTATCGAGCAGTTCTTGCGTGATATCCTCTGGTCAGAACTTGACTGTCTTGTCATCGACATGCCTCCTGGAACAGGTGATGCACAGTTGACACTGGCACAGAGTGTACCTGTGACAATAGGTCTGACCGTCACTACACCACAGATGGTATCTCTGGATGATTCTCGTCGTTCACTCGATATGTTCAAAAAACTGAACATCCCTCTAGGTGGTATCATCGAGAACATGAGTGGCTTTATCGCACCAGATACTGGTGTAGAGTACGACATCTTTGGTAAAGGGACGACAGACCCTGTCGCAAAAGAGTTTGGTACTAAGATCCTCTCTGAGATCCCTCTCGAGCCATCTATCCGTACGGGTGGAGATGAAGGTAAGCCGATCGTCTATTTTGCTCCGGATTCTGAGACTGCCAAGCGTTATATGAAAGCAGCTGAGGAGCTTTGGGCTCAGGTCGAAGAGATCAATGATGAGGGTGGTGTAGATAATGAAGCTATCCAGCCTACGACACCTCCAGGTGTATCAGCTTGTTCTACTGGTGGATCCAGCGCTGCTGCTGCATCGACTTCGACTTCAACACAAAGCTCAGGAAGCAGCTGCGGCTGTAGCTAAAGACTATCTACTCTTTTTCTTTGCCTGTTCGTTTAAGGCAGAGGAGAAGACTCCTTCGGTCTATTCAGACCAAAACTTCACAGACTTTATATATTCATCTCTTTTTGTTTGGTATGACCAGACCTACCTGACGAACATGATGCACATACATGAGAGAGACCTCTCTATATCACCCTTTGTAGGTTTGGCCGTACCAGATATTATTATGTAGATGTATGGATCTTTAGTTAGAGAGTGTGAAGCGATCGGTCGAGATCTTGATTGAATAGTTGTTTGGATGAAGGGGTCTTGACTGTTACTGAATCGTGTCATTTAAGGGTTTTTTGGACGAAAAGGTATTGATGGTCAGTTGAAGTGTTTTTTACATCATAAGTCGTATAGACATCATGGGGTCAAGGCTCCACTTTTTTCTACCTGCGCAGGCTTGGCACTAAAAAAGTTGAGTCATGACCCCGTGTTAAGACGTTTGTTTGATGTGTATGGAAACGGAGAGAAAACCTTCCAGTCCCAAATTTAAGGGAAATTGGAAGGGAACTCAATTTGTCTTAAAGCAATAAGCTTATTCGACAGTGACACTTTTCGCGAGATTTCTCGGCATATCGACATCATTACCAAGGCGGATAGCGATTTCCATAGAGAGTAGCTGCAGGACTACCATCATCTCAAAGAACTCCAACATATAGTGGTCGCGATCGGCAACGGGGATGAAGTCATCGGCTTTATCGAATGTCAGGTTACTGATGGCACAGATAGTGGAGTCTCGCGCACTTAACTCTTCAACATTACTTTTAGTCTTATCGTAGAGCATGTGTTGTGGCATCAATGCTATGGTAAAGAGTTCCGGGTCAGCCAGCGCGATCGGTCCGTGTTTCATCTCACCAGATGGATAGCCCTCTGCATGAAGATAGCTGATCTCTTTGAGTTTTAAGGCACCTTCGAGTGCAAGTGGGTAGAAGACATCGCGGCCGATAAAGAAGAAGCCATGTCCATGCAGATAACGTTTGGATAGGCGTTTTAGACGCTCATGCAGATCATCATGGACTGCGACAGATGCTGGGATCTCACGAAGTGAGACTATCTGTTTTGCGATCTCAGCAGCTTTGAGTGTATCTCTCTTGGCTGCAAGGTAGAGTGAGAGCATCCAGAAGATAGTCACCTGTGTGGCAAAGGCCTTGGTGGAAGCGACCCCCTTTTCGATACCTGCACGCGTAAGGATAGTAGCATCGGCGAGACGTACCATGGAAGAGTTGTCGACATTACAGATGGCAAGGGTCTTAAGACCTGCCGCTTTGGCCATCTTTAGGGTCTCAAGGGTGTCGGCTGTCTCACCACTTTGGCTGATGACGACAAAGAGTGTGTCCGGTGTCATCAATGGCTCTTTATAGCGGAACTCACTGGCGATCTCTACCGAAGTACGGATCTTCGCATGACGTTCAAAAAGATAGGTCGATGCCAGTGCTGAGTGGTAACTGGTACCACAGGCACAGAACTTCACTTCATTGATACCATCAAACAGGGAAGGGTCGAGCTCATCAAAGGCGATCGAATCATCCTGTATCCGTCCAAGCATAGTATCTGCTATCACCTCTGTCTGCTCATAGATCTCTTTCTCCATAAAGAAGCGATAACCCTCTTTTTGCGCAGAGAGTTTGGACTCAGGCAGTGCAGAGAACTGCGGTTGGACTACTTCATGACAGGAGTCAAAGAGTTCGATCACATCTGGAGTGACAAAACCGAACTCGCCATCATGCAGATAGATGACATCTTTGGCATGTCCGATAAGTGGGGTATCCGAAGAGGCAAAGAACTTCTGTTCTTGTGCATCGGTGCCGATGATCATCGGTGAACCCTCTTTGGCAAAGAAGATCGTATCAGGTTCGGATTTTGTCACAAGTAAGATCGCATAAGCGCCCTGGAGTTGTGAAAGTGTCAGTTTGAATGCCTCGAACGCATCCTCGACGCTGTTAAGGTTCTGCTCAAAGAGATGGACGATGACTTCAGTATCGGTCTGACTTAGAAACTTCGCTCCCTTGGCAGTCAGCTCTTTTTTCAGCTCCTGATAGTTTTCGATAATACCGTTATGGACCACATAAGAGTACTCACCGAGATGTGGGTGTGCGTTGAGCTCGGTAGGTTTTCCATGTGTCGCCCAGCGGGTATGTCCGATACCTACAGCAAAACCTTCGGGTTTGAAATCCTCGGCTTTGAGTTGCAGGTTCTTTAGTTTTCCCACAGCTTTATAGACAGAGAAACTCTCATCTTGCAAGACAGATATCCCGGCTGAGTCGTATCCACGATATTCAAGCTCTTTGAGACCATCAAGTAGGACATCTTTGACATTATTACTTCCGATATAGCCGACTATTCCACACATATTACTTCCTATTTAATTAAAGTTGTGATAATTTGTTCTGTATTATGACACATATCTGCTTGCTTTTCAAGGAGAAAATGGTCACGGACACGATTTTTGGTACTATGGATCTTTGCTGTAGCGATATTGATGTTCAGATCTTCGAGTGTCTTTACTACATAGGCAAGAAGGCCTCGCTGATTTGCGGCATAGATATCAAGTTGAGCATAACTCTTGGAGTGTTCACAATCAATGGTGATGTCTTTCTCAAATATCTTTGGTTTTTTTAGATTGATCTGCTGGTCCATGTTAAACGACTCTTGGACTATCTCTTCGAGTGTAGCCGGTTCATACTGTTCAGATTGATGAAAAAAGTCGATCTTAAAATATTTGATACCGTCAAAAAGGGTAAAGATCTCCATCGATGCGACATCAAGATAACTGAGCTTACCAAGCAGGTAGGCCAGGTTGAACTTCTTTCGGCGAAATATCTCTATGGTAAGGTGCTCTTTGGTATGGAAGCGGTAAGTATACTCGTTGACACTTTTCGCATACTGGGCAATAGAGAGTATCTCAGCGGGCGAATGCTTAAAGAAGAAGTAGTTGGACTCAATAGCAAGCGTCTTCTTTTGTAAAAGACGGGGTATGGTCTTAAACTCAGGGAGCTTTTGGATACGCTTTTCAATTGCCAGGCGTTTTTTGGCATCGGTGATACGGTCACTTTGTTGTACGATCTCCATACAGGCATCAAAAAGTTCTCGGAGCAGTTTTGCGGTAAAGCTGTTGTAGACGTCCGGTCCGACACCATTGACATCAGCATAAGTGAGGATGTAGAGTAGTTTGAGATTGCTCTCTGTCTTGACAAGGGACATGAGTTTATAGAGAGTCTTCTCACTATGGATATCTTCTCGTTGAGCGACTCTACTCATAAGTACATGGTGTTTGACCAAAAGAGCAGCACGATCAGTCATCTGCTCGCTTATCCCAAGATGTCTGGCAAACGGGACGATGAGTCTGGCACCGACCTCACTATGGTCTTGCTGTCGTCCTTTTCCGGCATCATGCAGGAGTACGACGACTTTTAACAGGAGTCTCTCTTCGGCAGTAGATCGTTTATAAAGGACCTCTATAAAAGGGTCTTTGATCGATTCAAGTGCTTTGATACTCTCTATGGAGTGGTAATCGACGGGAAAATTGTGATAACCGTCAAACTGTGGCAGGTGGGACACTCTTTTTAGTGGAGAGATGAGTTTGGGCAAGATGCCAGAGTCATAAAAGAGTTTGACAAAAGGGTAGAGGTTCTTTCGTTCAAAAAGCTTTCGTAAAAGTCGGTACGTCTCTTCATCGACCGGAGTGTCGATGATGGTATAGGTGAACTGTGCGAGGAGACTGGGGTCATAGAGCCACTCTCTATCATCGAGTGTCAACAGCATCTCCAGGAGGGTGTTGACAGGTCTTGGACCATGGCCGTAAGCGGAGAAAAGACGATCGTCGAGGGCGTAAAACCCTGGCGCGACTCGTGCTTTTTTATATTGTCTGATCGTGGAGGTCTCATGGATGTATGGACGGATCATCTTTTTGACAAAGATCTTGGTGAAGTTGTTGATGCGCCATTGCGCTTTGAGTACATCGGTAGATAACTTCTGGTCAGTGCGAAATCCAAGTAGTCTTGAGACGGCAGGTATATGTTCAAGTCGTAGATAGTCTTGCTGTTTGCCGGCGATAAGATGCAGGGCACTTCGGACACGAAAGAGCAGCTCCAGTGCGACGGCAAACTCTTTATAGGCATTATCACTGTAAAGGTCTCCGCTGAGTTGTTTGAGCATAGATACGCCATAGATGGTACGTGCTATCCAGAACAGCAGATTGGCATCACGCAGACCGCCGACGCTCTCTTTGATATTGGGCTGCATGGAGAAGGGGTATTTTGCACGTCGTTTATGCGCCTCTTCGATCTTTGCCAAAATAAATGTCTTCGGGTCGTCTTGTCGTATGAGATCGACCTGTCGCTGCGTGGCATGCCAGGCAAAGGTGGAACCGTAGATCAGTCGTGTCTCCATAAAAGAGGTACGGATAGTGAGGTCCTCTCTGGATGCTTTGGCAAGGTCCTGGACCTCATGGACACGATGCCCGAGCTTCAGCCCTGCGTCCCAGGCGAGATAGAGGAACTTCTCTATGATGGCATTGATGTTGTATCCCTCACACTCCTCATATACGACAAGCAGGTCTATATCACTGTGGATGGAGAGTTGCTCACGCCCATAACTCCCCAGTGCTATGAGTGCGATGGGTATGGAGCCGCGCATGGGCATATAGTTGTCGAAGATGAGGCGAAGTACGGTCTTGTACATCAGTGTGATCGTGTTGTCGAGTGCCTTGGTATGCTTGACAAGGAAATCTTTACCCTGAGAGCTTTTAAAGGTCTCTGGCAGAGAGTCCATATAGGTAGAGATATGTGTCTTGAAGAGTTGGGAGATCTCAAAGTCTGTAGCATTTTTCTCGATAAGGTCTTCGATCTGCATACTTAGGTTCATAGTGCTCTCAATAATCGTTTTGCATATTATAGTATTTGGGAGCTTTAGCTCCGATCATGATCAAGGACATCGCCAATAGCCCTTAAGAGCGTTCGTTGTGATGACGACATTCTACCTGATGAAAATATGTCTTCAACATATTTTTCATTAGAGATATCGTTGAAAGCTCACACCTTTTGTGAGTAGTGATCATATCTCCAGGGTTTTTAGAGGTGTCCTAAACTGCTTGTATAGCTTTTCGCTATAATGCGCGGATAATTTTGTACCACTCGGGCTTGTCGAGTCTGGTATCACAGGGTAGATAAATGGATGTAATCGCAAAGATAGAAGCTGGTGAACGGATCACTTTTGATGAGGCACTGGCTTTATATGATCACGACCTGTTTGTGTTGGGTGAACTTGCAGATATAGGGCGGAAGAAGCTGCATGGGAATAAGACCTATTTTAATATAAATCGCCATATCAATCCGACCAATATATGTAAGGATGTCTGTAAGTTCTGTGCTTACAGTGCGAGCCGTAAGAACCCACAGCCCTATACGATGAAGCACGAGGAGATCATGGAGATCGTCGATGATATCGCTAAGCGTGGTATCAAAGAGGTACATATCGTCTCTGCTCATAATCCAGATACTGGTCTGGACTGGTACACGACAGTCTTCTCGAAGATAAAAGCAAAGTACCCTGAGCTTCATATCAAAGCGTTAACGGCGGCAGAGATCCATTTTCTCTCTGAAGAGTATGAGAAGTCTTATGACGAGATCATCGATATCATGATCGAAAATGGAGTAGACTCGCTGCCAGGTGGTGGTGCCGAGATCTTTGATGAAGAGGTCCGTGACTATATCTGTAAGGGAAAAGTCACCTCTGAGCAGTGGCTGGAGATCCATCGTAAATGGCATGAACGTGGAAAGAAGAGCAATGTTACGATGCTCTTTGGACATGTGGAGAAGCGTAAGGACCGCATCGATCATATGATGCGCATCCGTGACCTACAAGACCAGACAGGCGGGTTTAACTGCTTTATCCCGCTGGTCTATCAGAGTGAGAACAACTATCTCAACGTAAAAGAGTTCATCACTGCTCATGAGATCCTTAAGACGATGGCGATCTCACGCATCGTCTTGGACAATGTGCCTAACCTAAAAGCTTACTGGGTCACTTCGACAGTCAACCTGGCATTGGTCGCCCAGGAGTTTGGTGCCAATGACCTCGACGGTACCATCGAAAAAGAGTCCATCAACTCCGCTGCCGGTGCGAAAAGTGCCCATGGTGTAGACCTTCAGGAATTTGTCGATCTCATCAAAGACAGCGGTTTCACTCCAGTAGAACGCGACAGCCTTTATAAAGAGCTGAAAGTATGGTGATCTACAGGAAAACTGGTAAAAGGGCATAATGGATATCTCAGTCATCATCCCAGCTTACAACCGTGTCAACAGCCTCGCGAGGGCTATCGAGTCTGTTTTAGATCAGACTCATAAAGTCGCAGAGATCATCGTGATCGATGACGGCTCTACCGATGCGACCTCTGAAGTGGTCAAAGTCTACGAGGATGTCCTGTTACTGAGGCAGAAGAACATGGGTGTCTCTTCTGCGCGCAACAACGGCATCATGATGGCATCCTCAGAGTGGATCGCTTTTCTGGACTCAGATGATACATGGCATCGTGATAAGATCGCGAAACAAGTAGCGTTACATAAAAAAGAGCCGCAATTAAAGTTCTCCTACACGGATGAGAAGTGGATACACAAGGGTAAAGAGACTACTCTATCGAAGAAGTCTGCCAAGTCTGGTGGAGACATCTTTGCTGAGTCTCTCTCTGAGTGCACTATCGCATCCTCTTCGACGATCGTCAAAAAGAGCCTTTTAACGTCGGTCGGTCTCTTTGATGAGTCACTGGAAGTGTGTGAGGACTATGACCTTTGGCTACGAATACTCTCAGAGCATGAGATCGGTCTGGTCGATGAGAAGCTTATCACCAAATATAGTGGTCATGATGATCAGTTGTCTATGCAATACTGGGGACTGGATCGTTTTCGGGTGAGGGGACTTGAGAAGCATCTTGATGGCAGTCATGACGTCATAGTCCGTAAAGAGCTTATCGTGAAGTATGAGCTGTTGCTCAAAGAGGCATTGAAGCATGAGCGCCATGATGATCATGAGTTGTACTTACTGCGCATCGATCAATTAAGAGCAGGGTATTAGACCTACCGGAAGATATTGACCTTTACTCTTTTTTGAGGTCTCTATGTAAGACCTCTTCCCAGACCGCATAACCTTTTTCATTAAGATGGACACCATCTAAGGTGTATGCTTCTATCAACCCGCCTTTGACATCACTAAATGCTTTATAAAGATCGATATAGAGCGCACCACTCTCCTTGGCTTTTTGCTTTAGAAAATAGTTCAGTGCGATCACATCTTCGTTTATCTGCTGGGTCTGTGGCATCATGCTTACGGGTAGGTTTGAGAGGAGGATGAGGTGATCGATCTTCTCCAGAGCATCAAGTAGTCTTGCATAGCCCTCTTTTACCTGCTGAAGAGGCACCCCCTGAAGTAGGTCATTGATCCCTATCATCATGATGATAGTGGTTGGTCCTTTGTCCAGGGTGTAGTGTAGGCGATAGAGTAGACCATCAGTAGTATCACCGGCGATCCCGGCATTATGGTGTGGTCCGAAACTGCTCCAGTCATGGTAGTCGGTGAGGCTGTCTCCGAGAAAGATAAGGTCACTCTTTTTCATCTGTTCGAACCTTTGTAGCTTTTCTTGATAGTAGGGGTGTTCTATCGGCGCCTTGGCTGCGAGCCAAAAAGGAAGCAGCCACAGTATGAGGCTAAGGGTGAGGGACTTTGACATTGGAGTTTAAGAGCCAGCCTATCAGTGTCATAGCCAGCAGGACAAAGCCTCCAGAGGCCAGGTCGTAAGCTGAAGTGAGGTAGACCAACCAGAGCAGGATAGCACCCAGTGGGGTAGGGACACCGATAAAATACTTTGCTACCTCTCCCTCTTCGGCATCGATGTTGAACTGTATGAGACGGCGAAGTCCACTGATGACATAGTAGATGCTCACTACTGCCGATAGTGCCAGCCAAAAGCCTTCGAGATGGACAGCGTATACTGCCTGAAAGATCAAAAAGACCGGAACGAGGACAAAAGAGAGGAAATCAGCAAAGGAGTCAAGCTGGATTCCGAACTCATTGGAAAGTTTGTATTTACGGGCGATCTTACCGTCGAAGATGTCGAAAGCACCGCCGATCCAGGCGAGCATGATGGCCAGTACGAAATTGTTCTGCGTGATGAAATAGGTGGCAAGAAGCCCGGCGCTGATGTTGACCATCGTAAAAAGATTGGCGAGATTAAAGTGATTGGAGGGGCGCCATAAAAACTGCATAAAGACCTCTTTTTTAAGGGTGATTATAACGTTATTCTTACTTTAAAAGTGCTTTGTCTATGGAGCTTGAAAGTGAGTAGTGAGAATATGGGTAGAACTGTTTGTTTGGCAGGTCGATGTATGACCAGCCCTCAACAGAGGCTGATCAGAGTCACGTTTAGTCCAGGTTCGGTCTTGGAGTAGTAGCTGTCTCGTTTGGAAGTTCCGGAGTCAATACCTCAGGTTTCGTACCTTCAAGTGCACCAAGGAAGACCTCGATAGAAGCGGCCTCTTTATCGCTGATCTCAAGGCCTAGCTGAGTACGGCCCATCTCGATGATCGCATCCTTCAGACCCCAGACGGTACCATTATGAAAATAAGGTGCAGTCTGTGTGATGTTCCGCAATGTCGGTGTCTTGACCATACCGTTCGCATCACCTTTAAAGTCACCTACATGGGCGTTTTTAAATTTAGCAGTGATCTCAAATGCCTGCATCTCGCCACCGAGTGCGACACCGTTATGACAAGTAGCACAACCTTTGTCTATAAATGTCTTCATACCTGCTTGCTCTTCGGGTGTCATAGCGCTTGGGCAGCCGTTAAGGAACTCATCATAAGGAGCCGGTGTGACCAGAGTACGCTCAAACGTAGCGATAGTGTCAGTGATGAGTTCGAAACTGATCTTGACATCTTTTCCATAAGCTTTTTTAAACTCTTTGATGTACTCTGGCATCGAAGTCACAGTATTAGCTACATGATCTTTTGTCGCTGCCATCTCAGGATGTGCCTGGATAGGTCCTTGTGCCTGCTTCTCAAGATCTGGGTCTCTTCCGTCCCAGAACTGACTGCTGAAAAATACTGCATTATAGACAGTAGGGGAGTTTAGGTGGTGTGGGTTCGCTGTCCACTTGTGTCCTGTCGCAGCTGGTACACCATCGTCACCACCCATTGCCAGGTTGTGGCAGGTATTACAGCTGATAAGACCACTTTTTGATAGACGAGGATCAAAAAAGAGCTTTTTACCCAGTTCGACTTTCTTCTTAGTGAT
>JAUWRZ010000383.1 GCA_030610325.1 Sulfurimonadaceae bacterium
CCAAACTCATCCGCAAGTGTCTTAAGTGTAAGCGGCATGATCTGTCCACCGGTGAAGAACTCATACTGATACTCGACGATCATCAGTCCCACTTTATAGATCGTAGCTCTACGCATCTCCAGCGCATCGACGAGACTCTGTGCCTCTTTGATCTTCTGCGAGATGAAAGCATGTTCTACGGCGTAATCGGTATCTATATGCAGTGTCGGATAGTAGGCATCGTTGAGTCTCACTTCTATCCCCCGCTCCTCATCAAAAAAGATCATCAGGTCGGGGATGACTTGGGGTGAGTCTTCCATAAAATCGATCGCCGGCGGGTTCTTAAATGTCGTGATGATCTTCATCGCTTCATGAAAGTGCTCTCTTTTAGCAAAGGTGTGCAAGGTATCAAGGTGTGCGATCATCTCGACAGCCAGCGTATAGGCACCATCACTGATGGTCGAAGAGTCAAGCTGAAATAGAAAAGACTCAGCAAGGTCACGCGCGGCTATACCAGTGGGTTCGACATGCTCAAAACGGCCGCGTACTTTCTCAAATGTCGTCATATCTATGCTCTGCTTTTCACAGAACGTCTCGCTGTCTCCCTCATAATAGCCGTTTTCATCGAGGTTTTCAACAATAAACTGTGCTATCTTCTGAGAGAGCGGTGTCGGAAAAAGTGGTGCACCAAGCTGCTCATCAAGTACTTCATAAAGTGATCTTTTCTGAATAGTAAGTGCTTCTATCTGCTCAGTCCTTGAGTTATGGACCTGACCGGTAAGCACTTTTTTCGGGATCTTCTTCTCAAACTCCTCTTCAAAACCCGACTCTACTTCGATGACAGGATTGCCATCGATAAAAGGGGCCATCGACTCACCCAGATCACTAAGGCTCGAGTGCAGTATGGGCAGCCAATTACGAAGCGTGTTTGAGAGTTTGTTCTTGACCTCTGCAGTCGGTCTGATCTTTAATGCCATAAAGGTCTCCTGTTCGCAGAGGGAATGGAAAAGAGGAAAGAAGAAAGTGGGAAAGAAGGTTCAGTCATCGCTAGAACTTAAAGTTCTCACCAAGATAGTACGTTCTTACATCTTCGTTCTTACTGATCTCATCCGCCGTACCTTCGGCAAGCAGCGATCCGCTTTTGATGACATAGGCGCGATCACACACCTGTAGGGTCTCTCTAACATTATGATCGGTAATAAGCACCCCGATATCATAAGTGACAAGCTGTTTGATGACATCTTGAATATCGTTGACCGCCAGAGGATCGACACCGGCGAATGGTTCATCAAGCAGCAAGAACTCAGGGGCATTGACCAGCGCCCGTGCTATCTCGGCACGTCTTCGCTCACCCCCGCTCAGACTGATACCCTTACGGTAACGGATCGGTTCGATGTTGAACATATCGAGCAGTTCATCTATACGTTCGTTCTGCTCCTGCACATTTTTGTTACCCGCCTGCGCAGCGACCATCAGATTCTCTTCGACCGTCATATCCTTGAAGATGGAAGCTTCTTGAGGAAGGTAGCCTATGCCTTTTATGGCCCGCTTATGCAGCGGCATGGTCGAGATCTCCTCACCATCGAGAAATACTTTTCCATCTGTTGCCTCGACAAGACCACAGATCATGTAAAACGTCGTTGTCTTACCGGCACCATTTGGCCCCAATAGACCTACTACCTCACCGGAGTTCACCTCCAGCGTCATCCCACGGACGATCTCCGTACCCTTGATGGTCTTGACCAGGTTCTCTGCGCGCAGTTTATGCATGACTCACCTCATATTCACGTCTGTTCTCTTCTACTCGTGTTATCTCTATGATGATCGTCGGTATCTGTGCAGAACGTAAGATATCGATCAACGCTTCATCACCCCACTCTACAAGATGGTACCCCTCTTTCTCAAGCTCTTCCATCATGCCCAAGCCAAGAAAATGCTCAAAGCCCTGATTGTAGATATCATAATGGTACAGAGAACCCCCATAACACTGCTGAAGTGAAAAAGTAGGGGATGTCACTGTCTCCTCGACTCCAAAAGCTCTTGCCACTGCTTTTACCAACGTCGTCTTTCCACTTGCCAGGTCTCCCTGCAAGACTACGACACCCCCATCAGGGAGCATTGCAGTAATAGTTTCGGCTACTTCTCCCAGTCCAACCTCACCCACTGTCAGTCTGCTCACAGTTTCGATGATACCGCTATGATCTGTTTAAGCTTGGTGATCGCGTCACCACTGCCTATGGCATCTCTTGCGATCTCCAGCCCTTCTTGCATATCTCTGGCCATACCATCAGCTTCGAGGGCAGCAGCAGCGTTCATGAGTACGATATCACGCTGGGCATCTTCTGCCTTACCGCTTAAGACATTACTCAAGATGATAGCGTTCAGCGCCGCATCTCCGCCAAGGATCGCCTCAAAAGGGGCTCGTTTGATGCCGTAAGCTGTCGGGTCGATCTCATACTCGCTGATCTTCCCATCCTTTAATCGAGCCGCATGAGTGATGCCACTGATCCCGATCTCATCCATCCCCTCCTCTGCACTGACGACGATGGCAGATGTCGCACCGTTGATCCTGAGCGCTTCAGCTATCTTGGGGACAAATGCCTTATCAAAGACACCGAGCAAAAACTTCTGTACGCCTGCGGGGTTTGTCAACGGTCCAAGGACATTGAACACTGTCTTCTCAGAGAGACTCTTGCGAACAGGCATGATGAACTTCATCGCCGGGTGGTGGTTCTGTGCAAACATAAAAGCAAACCCTGTCTCTTCCAGCATCTTTCCCGTAGCCTCCAATGAGAGGTCCAGACGGATACCCAGCTTCTCAAGTACATCAGCACTTCCGGACTTTGAGGTGATGGAGCGGTTTCCATGTTTGGCGACATAAGCGCCACAGGCAGCGAGAA
>JAUWRZ010000047.1 GCA_030610325.1 Sulfurimonadaceae bacterium
ACCAACCACTGTGCCATCTCTGCTAACATACTATACCTCGCTTTCTATTACTTCTATGATCTTCTGTGCACCTTCAGGTTCGATAAGTGCCATAAGCTTCTTACTTCTTCTGCTCAGGTCCTCATCAAGGACAGCTATGAGTCTCTGCTTAAGCGTATCACCCTGCCGCTCACTCCAGCCCAGCTCTTTTTGTACGATGAACTGTGCGTTATAGTACTGATGGTCTCCTGCTGCATAAGGATACGGGATGAAAAAAGCCGGAAGACCGTTTGCACAGAGTTCCCAGAGTGTACTCGCTCCTGCCCGACTGATGGCCAGGTCGCTACGTTCGATCAGCTCCGGCAGTGCCTTGCTAAAAGCCATCAACTCCACATCGATACCCATCTCAGCGTAACTGCGCTGCAGACGCTCCAGATCACGCTCTCCACACTGATGGATGATGCTGATACCGCGTTCACTCAATATCGGCGCGATCGAGAGGGCCAGATCATTGATGTAAGTCGCTCCCTGTGAGCCTCCCAGAAAGATGACACGCTCCAGAGTGGTCCGCACTCTCGCCTTCTCAAACAGCACCTTGCTTACTGGGTAAGCCTGTACCGGTGATGAGGCGTCATAAGAGCTGAAAAAGAGTCTGGCATAGGGCTTTAACAGCGCATTCAGGCGACCTGTCTCAGCATTCTGTTCATGGATGAAAAGCGGTATCTTTCGGCTCAATGCCGCAAAAGATGCCGGTGCTGCCGAGAAGCCGCCTACACTGATGACACCCACAGCATCAAACTCTTTTAGGAGTGCCCGCGAGCGCATAAAAGCTTTCCCGATACGCCATAAAGCAGCCGCTTTTCCCAGACCCTTTTGATTGACCACCCCGGTCGTCGGCAGAAAATAGGTGTGAGCGAAACCACTACCTTTCTCAAACCACATCCGGTCCTGCCCCGAAGAGGAGCCGATGAAGATCGCCTCATGTCCCCTCTGCGAAAGTGCCTTCTCCAAGACAGCCGCAATGGCCAGATGACCACCGGTCCCTCCACCTGTTATGACAAACCTCATCTACACCCCTTGACTATATATCTCATGACTACTTCGGAGGCCTCGAGACCATATCGACACTCCTCGATATCATCAACACCATACCGACTCCGATCGACGTCGCGAGTAGAGCGGACCCGCCATAACTTAAAAACGGTACGGAGATCCCTTTGATCGGTGTCAGACCGCTGATACCATAAGCGTTTATCATAAAAGCAAAGGCTATGAGCAGTCCGACTCCCATACTAAAAAGGTAGTATACACTCACCTGAGTCCGATTAGCTACTTTAAAGATACGCTGCAAGGTCCAGATAAAGAGCAGTGTCACCAGCAGAAGACCAAAGAAGCCAAACTCTTCTGCAAGACCGGAGAGGATGAAGTCTGTATGGACCTCACTGAGAAAGCCCATCTTAAACGTCCCGTTACCCAACCCGGTCCCAAACAGGCCACCATTATGGATGGCGTTAAGCGAGTGCCCGATCTGGTACGGCTCTTCTATCACTTCAACACGCAGATGATCAGCGATGGAGGCCGGAAACAGCGTCAGTACAAAGCCCTGCGCGGATGCCCACCAGGACTTGATCCGCTCTACCCGGTGCGGCGCTGACATGATAAAAAAGAGGAAGAAGAGCAGTGCCGTCACCAGCAGTGTGAAGAAGAACTTAAAACTGCTACCTGCAAAAAAGAGCATAAAGACCAACGTAAGCCCAAGCACCACTACCTGTCCCAGATCGTTTTGCATAAAAGCTATCAGAAACATCACCAGAACGAAGATAAAGGCATAAGGAAGAAAGCGCTTTAATTCCGCAAAGACTCCCATATCACCGTGATGCCCCAGTTTACGCGAAAAACTCCAGGCAAGAAAATAGACAAAACCGACTTTAAAGAACTCCACAGGGGCCAGGGAGAAGCCAAGGACCTTTATCCAGCGTTTCGCCCCACCTACCTCTGAGACCAGATATGATGGCATAAAGGGCATAGTGACCATCAGGAACATCCCACCAAAAAAGAGCAGTAGTCCCAGACGATGCAGCCAGACCTCAGGATCAAGCTGTGCGAGTGACCACATGATCAAGATCGAGAGCACGCCAAATATCATCTGCCGAATAACAAAATGAAAATCATCATAACCCAGCAGCAAGACGACATAAGACGAGAGTGTATAGGAGAGTATGATCCCGATGGTGATCAAAGCACCCGTAAGCATAAAAAGCTTCTTATCTGGCATCGAGACCCTCCCCGATCACACAGTAGTAAAAAAGAGTATCAGTACCATGAGCACAGAAAAAAGAGATAGTTTGCATCGACTCACAGTACCTTCTATGGTCTCTCTGACTGCCCATCTCCAGGAAAAGTCACAGAAAACTCACTTTTGTTATTTCATATATATTTAATAACAGATTTTATCTTTTTCGCTCTGAAGATCCTCTTTCCTGAACTGTTTATATCAAGAGTTGACTGGAATGATAATTGCTTGACATATGCATACCAATGAGGAGTCTGTGATGAGCATCGAACCTACTCGCGCCCATGAACTGATGAACAAGGCACTTGATTACCGTGCACAACGTCAGGATATGATCGCATCCAACATCGCCAATGCCGATACACCCTTCTATAGGCCACGTGATGTCCATTTCGAAAGTATGTTGGCTCAACGAAAAGCAGAGATATTTGACAGCAGTACTAAACAGCTGGAGATGGCGCAGACTGACAACAGACACCTCACTGCACCGACTGACAGGAGTTCGACCAGTGCTATCACCTTCTTCCGAAACGGCCATGGTGCACGAAATGATGGCAACAGTGTCGATATCGATGTCGAGACGACCGAGATGTCAAAGAACTCACTGATGTTCAACGCTCTGCTCGCTGCCAAGAAAAAGGGCAGTATGATCTATAAAAGTGTCATCGATGCCTCATCGAAGACACAGTAAAAGGATAGATGATGAGTTATCTAAGTAGTTTTGATATCAGCGGTTACGGACTTTCCGCACAACGTGTCCGTGTCAACACCATCAGTTCCAATATCGCCAATGCTCAGACGACACGTACCGAAGAGGGTGGACCCTACCGCCGTCGTGAGGTGGTCTTCAAAGCGATGGACTTCGATCAGCTCTTAAAACAGACCCTGCATGCGCAGGATACCTCTCTTGGCTACAGTGATCCCCTGGGTGAAGGTGACATGGGAAGAAAAGTCGATCCTGCTATAATGAGTGTAGTAGTCGATAAGATCGTCCGCGACGATAAAGGGCCGACGATGAAACATGATCCGTCACATCCTGACGCTGATGCAAATGGCTATGTCGACTACCCAAATATTAATCCTGTGATCGAAATGGCCGATCTAGTAGAAGCGACACGTGCATATCAGGCTAATGTAGCAGCCTTTGAAAGTGCCAAAGACATGGCCAACAGTGTCATCCAGAGTATGCAGACATAAAGGAGATAGGTTTTGAACAATATAAATAAGATCGGGTCCCTCTCTACAGCTGATCTGCTCGGTAATAAAGGTGCTCAGAGCACACAGACAGATGGCAAGGACTTCGCCCAACAGCTCAAATCAGCCATAGGCGATGTCAATGAGAACCAGATAAAAAGCGAGAAAGCGATGAGCGATATCGCGACCGGTCAGGTCAAAGACCTTCATCAGGCAGCTATCGCCATCGATAAAGCCGAGATCAGTATGAAGATGATGCTCGAAGTCCGCAATAAAGCCCTCATGGCTTACAAAGAGATAACCCGTACACAACTGTAGATGATCACCACTTTTAAGTACTCAGGCTTATGTCTGAGCTCCTACCGGCACACCCTGTTTTTCATAGGGTATGTACGCTGCTCACCAAAGAAAAGTGCGTTGTCGACCTGATGTAGTCGGATGCTCTTTTGTGACCCATCGACAAACTGAAGGACCAGCTCCTCTTGCTTGACATGCCATCTTCCTTTAGACGTCATCGATATCATCGATGTGTTCGAAGCGACCGCACGTACCCCTTTTAAGACGAACTCTCCATCACTACAGAGCCAGACCTCTCTCTTCTCATTATGTACATCAACACTCTCATAGTAGATGTAGTGTCCTCCGGCTATCTTTTTTCTAAGGCTACCAGCCATCTCAGCCGGGGGTCTGATCTGTGTGAAAGTGATCGTATTGGCAATAGAGAGCATGCTGTTTCGCATCACCGTCAACTCCTCTGCAGGAGCCACTCCGGTCAAGACTGCAGCCCGTCTCTGCGGTCCCAGTACGATATAGAGCAGAGCACTCTCCTTACCTCCGCTCACACTGAAACCTCTACGATACTTTGTCGCAGAGAGCTGTGTGATGCGTTTTTCAGGAAAGAGCATCAGTGTCGATCTAAACTGTACCGGCAGGGAGAGGTATTCCATAGCATCGTGAGGCTCAAACTCCTGTGCATGGATATCCATACGTATTGCGCTGCCTTCCCTGCGCAACTGCATCCCTCCACTTGGGGGTAATTCCGCATGCCATCCGTTTGGCAATCCCAGGCCGACACCCAGTGACTTCGCTGTCAGTTTCAACGGTCCGCTATAAGCATGACCACGCTCGAGTTCGACAGCAAAAAGCGTGACAGATACCAAGAGTAAGAAGAGCTGCAGTGATCGCATCATGACCATGCTCCAAAAGTTTTAAAATACTATACCATTTACCACCCTCTAATGCAATTAGCGTTACACTTCTAACAATTATTAGCAAAAATATTTTGTTATCTACGTAAAGAGACTATGACCAACCAAAACAAATCCAAAAAGATATTTCTGCTCTTCGCCCTACTGGTGCTGGGTTTTATCATATTTTTAAGCGTCATGCTCATGACTGCCGTAAAGAAGCGTCACATACCTTCACTCTACACCTCTGAGAGTATCAAGGCAAAACGCGGGAGTATCATCAGCGCTGACGGCTTTCATATCGCATCTACACAGAAACTCTATAAGGCTGTCGTCAATACCCGCAGTATCGATCCAAAAAAACGTGATCTCTTCATCGAGCTCTTTAGTATCTACAGTGGGATAGAGGCCCATAAGATCCGTAAACGACTCAATGCAGGTAACGGCTCTGTAGTACTCAGCTATCATATCGGGCCAAAATCAGCACAGTACCTTAAGACACTTGCCTTTGAACTTCGCAGGATGGGGGTCTTTATTGAGTTTGCGGATAAAAGTGGCCGTAGCTACCTGCATGGGCTCTCCGTCCTTGAGAGCGGCGAAGCCAGAGAGTACCCCTATAGTGACCTGATGACACCTGTCGTCGGTTACCCCAGAAAGACCGATGATGATGACGGCTACACCAAGGCTACCGGTATCAAAGGGATCGAGAAGTATTATGATGATGAGTTAAGTGCCCGTCAAAACGGTAAACAGTCTGCTCCAAGGGATGTCAACAACTATCTGATCCTAAACAGGAAGAGCTTTAGCAAGGACCCTATCGATGGTTTATCAGTCAAGATCAGTATTCCTGTCACCTTACAGATAAAAGTAGAGAGGATCCTTGACCAGTATAAAGCTGATCTTCGAGCTGATGAGATCATGGCGGTCGTCATGGACTCACGTGATGGAAAGATACTCAGCCTTGCAAGCTCCAACCGTTTTGACCCCACACATATCCGTAAGAGGGACTACCCATCACTCAACGCCAACGCAATAGAGTACAGTTTTGAACCAGGCTCAGTCCTAAAGCCCATCATCTTCGCCCTGCTACTTGAGGGAAAGCTGATAAACCCTTATGATCTGGTCTATGCCTATAACGGACGTTATAGACTTGGGCGAAAAGTCATCACCGATGAGCATAAGTTCGACTGGCTCAGTGCTGAGAACGTCATCGTCCACTCCTCTAACATAGGGATCGCACAGCTTGCACAAAAACTCGACGCTGTCGACTACTACCAGGGACTGATCGACTTCGGCTTCACCCAACGTAGCGGCATAGACCTCCCCTATGAACGCTCTGGCTCTATGCCTTCCATCAGTGAACTGCGCGCCGAGCTCTATAAGGCGACGACCTCTTATGGGTACGGTATCCGGGCCAACCTTCTCCAGCTGATAAAAGCCTACAACGTCTTCAATAACAACGGCCGCATCCAGACCCCCTACATCACAACGGCTCTGATAGATGAGTTCGGCAGAGAGATCCCTGTAGAGAAGAGCAGTTCCATTCAAATCATATCATCAGCTACTGCGCGGAGGATGCAGCAGATCTTGATCAAGACGGTCAATAAAGGTACCGGGGTAAAAGCAAAGACTCCCGGACTTCAGATCGGCGGTAAGACAGGTACGGCACACATCGTCGAACGTGGACGTTATGTCAACAAATATAACACCTCGTTCATGGGTTTTGCCAACGATATGAAAGGCACTTCCAAGCACCCTCAGGCACGTTATACACTTGGCATAACCGTAGTCCAGCCCAGAGCCAACCATTTCGCTTCACTGACCGCAGTACCTGTCTTTAAAGCCATCGTGGATATGATGGCCGATGAAGGTTATCTCAGAGTAGAGAGTACCGATGATCAGTGAGCCGACCGCTCTTTGAGCCATGCAGCATTGAACCCGGTACGGTGCTCATCACCAATGATCATCATCGGGACACCGTAGCCTTTATATTTTTTATATAACTGCATACCTTGTCTGCTATTCTCAATATCATACTCAGTAAAGGCAATAGCATGCTCATCAAGGTAAGCTTTAGCCTGTTTACAAGCCCGACACCATGATGCGCTCAGTAGTACCAGAGAGTCTGTAGGCACAGTTGCTTCATCCGAGACCGCCTCCATCTTACGAAGCGACTCTTCCATCTTTTGCATATAAGTGTTCTCATCTAAAGAGGCATGCTCTGTATAAAAGAGTACACTGCGCTCCTTCACGATCTCATCTTCAAAGAGAGGGTCCAGACGGCTCTCCACCATCAGTAGAAATGTGGCGTAGTCTCCACCATCTATGGCCTGAAGCAATCTTGTCTGCAGTGAGGCGATGACCTTGTCATGCTTTTTTTGAAGCTCCCGCAGAGAGCTGTGATAAGCCTCTATCGCATCGATCTCAGGCAGCTCAGAACTCTCTATCACCAGGCCTGCCGATCGACTCTTCTCTGCGTGTTGATGATAAGCTTCTATCTCTGTCTGGGGCGATACCTCTTTTGCGATCTTCATAAATGTCTTATCAGCTTCATACAGGGGTGTACCCAGCCGAGAAAAGAGACGGGGGTAGTCAGCTGCACCAAGCAGCGTGAAAGTCAGTAACAAAGTAAATAGTGCCTTAAGCATCAAGGTCCTTTATATCCAGATATTGTCAAGAAGCCGAGTATTGCCTACCATAGCTTCGACCAGGATGATCGTATTGTCTATCTCGATCCTCTCGATCGGTCTGAAGGCACGATCGACAATAGCGACATGTTCCACCTCCAGAGGCTCCAGTACAGCCAACATCTCTACTTTGATACGATTAACACTCAGGACATCCTGCATCACCAGTTTACCGGCACGCTTGAGTGACCTGGCGATCTTAAGCGCCTCTTCACGCTCAGAGGCACTAAGGTAGGCATTGCGTGAGCTCAAAGCCAGACCATCGACTTCGCGTACCGTCTCGACAGGGACGATAGTCACATCCATGAACAGCTGTCGGACCATCTCCTGGATAAGCATCAGCTGCTGTGCATCTTTCTTACCAAAATAGGCTCTATCAGCCCCGACGATGTTCAACAGTTTCATCACAACAGTCAAGACTCCGTCAAAGTGTCCCGGCCGGGAGGTCCCTTCAAGGATATAACCCCGGACATCAGGTGCTTTAATGCTCACTTCGTCACGACCATAGATAGAGCTGGCCTCCGGATAGAGGAGGTAATCCACCCCGCTGAGTGCACACACCTTCTCATCTGCTTCAGCCCGCCTTGGATAGCTACCAAGGTCCTCCCCTTCCATAAACTGTGTAGGGTTGACAAAGATCGAGACGACTACTGTATCATTGGCTTTTCGGGCTTGCGAGATAAGTGTCTGATGGCCGCTGTGCAGGGCACCCATAGTCGGGACAAAGCCGACACTTCCGTTCGCATCTTTCAATACCTTCTTAAGTTCATCAGGAGTATGGACGATCTTCATCTTTTAAGCCTCTATAGAATATAATGGGCACCTCTGAAAAAGTCTACTCTGTAGGCATATTTAGAGATTCTCTTCTCGCAATTATACACTACGGAGCCTGTTTTGGACCATTATGAATACACTGAACTACTGAAGACTTTAACGATAAAGATGGACAATATTGCCGGTGTCGTACAGCCTGATGTCATCACTAAACGCCTTGATGAGATCGAAGTCATGGAGAACTCACAAGACTTCTGGAATGATAATGCCTATGCCGCCATCATACAAAAAGAGAAGACCCAGCTTGAACGAAAACTGGAAAAATACGCTTTGGCAGCGACTGCACTTACCGATGCAAGCGAACTATATGAGATGGCAAAAGAGGAAAAAGACGATGAGAGCATCGAGATGCTCTTTAGTGAAGCAGAGGATCTCGATGAGATGGTGAAGACCATGGAGGTCGAGATGCTTCTCAGTGGAGAGAACGACGGCAATAACGCCATCATCTCCATCCATCCGGGTGCCGGTGGTACCGAGTCCCAGGATTGGGCACTGATGCTGCTGCGTATGTACACCCGATGGGCAGAACGTAATGAGTTCACTGTCGAGACGATGGACTATCAAAACGGTGAAGAAGCGGGGATCAAAGATGCCACCATCATCATCAAAGGTGAGAACGCTTACGGTTATCTAAAAGTCGAGAACGGCATCCACCGTCTTGTACGGATCTCACCCTTTGACTCTAATGCAAAGCGCCACACCTCTTTTACTTCCGTCATGGTCTCACCAGAGATAGATGATGACATCGATATAGAGGTCGAAGACAAGGATATCCGGATCGACACCTATCGGGCATCCGGTGCCGGTGGTCAACACGTCAATAAGACAGAGTCAGCGATCCGCATCACCCACATCGAGACAGGTGTAGTCGTCCAGTGCCAGAACGACCGCTCCCAACACAAGAACAAAGCTGCTGCGATGAAGATGCTGCGATCACGCCTCTATGAGCTGGAGCTGGAGCGTCAGCAGGCAGAACTTGATGGTGTCGAGAAGAGTGATATAGGCTGGGGGCATCAGATACGCTCCTATGTGCTCGCACCCTATCAGCAAGTCAAGGACAATCGCTCTAATGAAGCCTACTCAAATATCAGCGGCATCCTTGATGGAGATCTAGACAAGATGATCGAAGGGGTACTGATCGCCCAAAATAGAGGGTAAAAGAGCTAGCACAAAAAGATGGTCAAGCGTAATACCGTGTCTTCAAGTGCTTCAAGATGATGGACCACCTCACGCTCAAGGGATAAGACATCCCCCTTTTGTAAGAGACTCTCACCTGCTTCAAATTGGACTCTTACCGACCCCTCCAGGACGGCAAAAGCGACAGGGTGACTACTCTCATGATCGCGCATCATCTGATGACGCTGCATGGCTATACGGATCTCTTTTGAGTATGCTGTCCTCATCAGCTCAGTGATGGCAATATCCTCATCATCAAAATCAATACCATCAAGCATATTAGCCAACAACATACCCTATCCTTTTATCATATCATAGCTAAGACATCTCTATTTTTATAACAGATTAACAGCATTTTCACTAGAATCGCGCTATGAATGAGTTGCTAAAAGAGTGCACTTTAAATGAGAAGTGTTCCTATCTTGATGATCATGAACAGACTACCCACTACAAGATACTTGAGAAGTGCGATACAGACTACTACCACTCACTCGTCATACGGGGATGGCGACGCTTCGGAAATATGTTCTTTCGTCCAGTATGCCGTGGGTGCAGCGCCTGTGAAAGTGTCAAGAT
>JAUWRZ010000320.1 GCA_030610325.1 Sulfurimonadaceae bacterium
CTGGTACTCCAAGGAATATGGTGACTCGTTTAAGCAGGGTCTGCTTGATGATGTTACTAAAGGGCAAGATCGACTTGATGATGACAAACGAGCCCTTGGAAAAGATAGGAAGCATCACTATGATGGAAAAGGTAAAGGCATGGAACATCGGAAGATAGACGATAAAACGATCTTTAGAACGGACCTGGAAGAGTTCCATCCCACCGACCAGGTTGGAGAAGATGTTCCGATAACTAAGCATAGCCCCTTTAGGCTTACCTGTAGTCCCGGAGGTGTAGAAGATGATCGCCATATCATCAAGCTTGGATGGAGAGTACTTCTCCTCTTTATGCGGATGAGTATCTGCCACCTCATCAAAGATGATGTTGTCATCATCGATCACCGGAGCCTCATCGATCCAGACCATCTTCTCTACCGAGGTGATATCCATAAGACCTTTCACCTCTTTAACAAACTTATTGGAAGTCACCAGCAGTTTGGCATCACAGTCATTAAGGATATAGGCGTACTCGGCCTCTTTCAGCATATTGTTTACCGGTACAGCTACTGCTCCGATCTTTGTGACGGCAAAGACGGTGATGACGAACTCTTCACTGTTGGGAGCTATGAGTGCGATCCGGTCACCTTTATGGATCCCTGCTATCTCCAAAAAACGTGCAAATGAGTCTACCTTTTTCAAAAACTCCGCATTGGTCGTCTTTTTATCCTCGACAAAGAGCAACGTCTTGTTGGGATGCGAATCCGCATTGTGTTCGATCATCTCATAGAAATTATCGTATGGGTAAGAGAGTTCCATTAGAACTTGTACTCCAGACCTGCGGACAACATATAGACCTCTGCATTACTAAAGGTACCATCGATCGTATCATTAGTGACACTTCTTTTATCTTTCTTGCTATAGAGTCCGGCCAGACCGACGTTCCAGGCTTCATTGATATCGTAACGTACACCCAACGAGTAGGCATCACCATCAGAGCCAGGCAGTTCAAAACCAAGAGAGGCGTCAGGGATAGGTGACTCATCATGCACATAACCGGCCATCAGCGTCCATCTGTCAAGTTCCTGTGTCACACCAAGACGAAAAGCATAGACATCCTCATAGTCTTTGGCTATCGGGTCATCAAAGATCGGTGTCAAGGCCCCGATACTTCCGACGTAATCAAAGTCAAGCGTCTTATAGGAAGACCAGTAGGTCCTGTCTACTGTCAATTCGACTGTCGTATCTGTCGGGAAGGTGTAGGCTACGGCCATACCAAGTTTTGCAGGGATAGGCACGCTTACACTGGCATCACCTTTATAGACGACATCACCTGTATAGTCCCCATTATCAGGAAAATAGAGGGTCGCTTCCCCCTCTTCGTTCAAGTCGACCTTTGAGCGATAGGTGACAGCCAGTTTCAGTGCCGAAGTCGGCCTATAGCTGAGCGCAAGGTTATAACCGTAATCAAAGGAGTCCCCTGTCATATCACGTGAAGCGGTCGAAGCACTTTTAACGACACCCTCTGAGTAGATAAAACGCAATCCAAAAGCTAAAGAGACCTTCTCACCCAGAGCAAAAGCTATACTTGGGTTCAGCTCTACAGCCGTCAGAGAGAACTCATCAGCGATACTCTTACCCGGCTGGCTCTCCCAACGTTTTGAGAGACCGCCCGGCGAGACCATACTGAAACCAAGACGTACGTTCCCGATCTTCTGTGAGACGTAATGGAACGTCGGCATGGCAAAGTGCTCCTCTTCAGAGTGGATGGTATGGTTGGCACCATCACCTCTGAAGCTTCCTTCATAATCGATCTCACTCAATGATATAAGGGTCAGGTCTGCTGCAAGAGTATTGACATCATCCATCCAGATCATATTGGCCGGATTATAATAAGCAGCGTCTGCACCATGTGCATTAGCGACATTTGCCGCAGAAAGTGCGACAGCGTTTAACGAGCTTTCCGGGATCTGGTAACCACCGGCAGACAGCACCGATGCCGCAGCTATTGACATAAATATGAGCCTTTTCATTCCTACTCTCCCCAATTTTTAAGATCTAAAGTCCCTAATAGTACCAGACTCTGACTCTGATCTTTATGATTTAACTTATATTTATCTACAAATATTATATTTGTATAAAAACTTCAAGTATTGAAGAATATTCTAAAACCCTCCTCGCTATAATGGTTGGACTTTAGCCTGTGAGGAGTAAATATGTTACGTTTGTTATCTGCGATCCTTCTGATCTGGTCGTTTACCGGTTGTGAAGACGGAATGAACAGTTCAAGTGTCAACCAGGGTGATGTCTCACCAGCAGCAGCGACTGTCTTTGACTCAGTGGGTGGTGATATCCCTTACCCTAACGATATATTGTTCGCCGGTTCCACTGACGGGACACTCAATATCGAATATGATCCCGAAGATAGTGATGCAGCAGTCAAGCGTGCACTGAACGCACTTGATGGCTTCTCAACCACATCTGCCATCACGGTAGGTGTGACAGGAGGACTTGACCCTGTGACACTACCGGGCAATGTCCAACTCTTTCAGGTCGTCACCGGTGCATCTGAAGCGACAGGTTTCATCCCTGCTGTCGGTGCGATCACAGGTGAGCTTACTTTTGGAGTCGACTTTGTAGCTACCATCAGTGGCGAACGTCTGGTGATCCTTCCTATTAAGCCTCTCGCAGGTGACAGTAGCTATATGGTCGTCTTAAGTGATGGTATCGCTGATACAGATGGGGCTCCACTGGTCTCTGATGCCACCACCATCATGCTAAACGGTGAAGATCCTCTTGTCGACGCAGATGGTCCTACTGTCTACTTTGATGCAGATGCGGCGATCAACCTCGGTACTGCCACAAAACTCGAAGGCTTACGTCAGCTTACCCAGGCGATGATAGGCCATGCTGCCACACAGGGAATAGAACGTGATGACATCATCATGACCTGGACTTTCTCAACACAGACCATCGGTGAAGTACAGACTGCTTTGGCAGATAGCACGATGACAGCTACCTTGGCCATGGCAAATACCGGAGCGACTACAAACACATTCGTACCAAGCCTCAACGGTATAGCAGATGTCTACTTCGGATCACTCTCGACACTTCCACAGTATATGCCTCAGGCAACAGCTGCCAACCCGCTTCCGGCACTTACCGGAGAGTTTAGCTTCACCGGTGAGAGCAAGCTTCCTAATGTAGAGGCTGAGACCGTCATCGCTGTATTGGCTACCGTCCCTAATGCTGCCGCTGAAGCTGCCCTTGGCTGCGTAGAACCTGCCGGCGGCTGGCCTGTGGTCATCTATCAGCATGGTATCACCCGTCAGCGTTCTGACCTTCTGGCCTACGCAGAGACCTTTGCTGCCAAATGTTACGCAGCTATAGCGATCGACCTTC
>JAUWRZ010000483.1 GCA_030610325.1 Sulfurimonadaceae bacterium
AAAAATTTCTGGATACATAACTGATGCGACAATTCGGCAGAAAACTCACCTACCTTCTTTTTATGCTCTTTCTTATCTCTATTATCTCATTTTTGGCGATCCATGCAGCACCTAACAGCTTTTTGGCGGCAGGGGAGTTGAACCCAAATATGACAGAAGATGCGATAGCGCAACTAAAAGCTGTCTATGGCTTGGATAAACCACTGATCGAGCAGTATTTTGACTGGATAGGCAATATGCTCACACTAAACTTCGGTGTCTCTTTTGTCACGGGACAGAGTGTGTCGGATGCCATAGTCAAACGTCTTCCTGTCACTCTTATCCTGAACATCGTCTCTTTGATAGCGGTGTTTATACTCTCTATCTTACTGGGTATCAAGGCAGCGATATCATTTGAGAAGAAGACTGATTATGTCATCAGGCAGTTCTCCATGGTCTCGTTTGCCATGCCTTCGTTCTATCTCTCCTTACTGGTCATCTTACTGTTTAGCGTAGAGTTGGGTGTCATGCCTATTGCCGGCCTGCACTCCATAGAGCCTAAAGAGGGGGTAGCGTACTACCTGGATATGGCCTGGCACCTGGCCATGCCGATCGGGGTCATCATCTTTGTCAGTCTGGGAAGTATGACTGTCTATATACGTGCTTTGACTTTAGAGATCTTAAAAAGTGACTATTTCTTCTTCGCACGTTCTCGAGGCCTCTCGAAAAAGGTATTGCTGAAAAGATATATTGTCCCTAATCTGCTGCCTCCGGTGATAACACTGCTTGGACTCTCACTGCCGGGTCTGATAGGTGGTAGTATCATCCTTGAGTCTATCTTTGGTCTGGAGGGGATGGGACAACTCTTTTACCTAAGTGCTCTGAGCCGGGACTACCCGGTCATCATGGGTATCTTGATGGTCACCGCATTCTTGACACTACTGGGTAACATGACAGCAGATATGATCCTACTAAGACTCAATCCTTACATCAAAAAGAGTTAATAGTCTGTACGGATAAGGTGAGTGATAGAGAGAGAAATATTAGTTAGTGGGTATTTAAGCTGCCAAGTAAGAGAAGATATATTCTTGCGTCATGACACGGGGACATTGGTTGACTTTTCGAGCTGTCAAGCCTGCGCAGACAATTGAAAAGTAAAGCTGTGTCCCCATGATGTCCATACGGTTTATATTGAAAAGAGAAGCTATATCAGTATGACAAGTCATTCGTCCGAACGGCTCGATAATATCTATGCAGTTGATGTTGAAAAGAGAAGCCAGATAGGTATGACAAGCTATTCGTCTAAAAGGCCAGCACAGCCAAAAAGACTAAAGATTCAGCCGTCTGAACAGCTTAAAAAAGGTTTTGCAGTATTAGGCGGGAGCAAGTCCCACCTTTGAAGAGTATAGCGATCTAAAAGTAAGAAGATCGACCCCTAAGTACTAAACAGCGCCTCAAGTGAAGAGATATCATCTTTCTTCTCTACTACAGCTTGCTCACCCTCGATCGAAGTACCTGCAGCTTCGACTAGCTCAATGGTATAACCCGTCAGCATAGAAGCCAGACGGATGTTGATACCGCTTCTACCGATCGCTTTTGACTTCTGGTCAGCAGGCAGTGTGACGATGGCTTTATCGCCATCCTCTTCTGTCTCGCCATGCTCGATGATGACAGAACTGATGATCGCCGGACTCATCGCACGGGCGATAAAGAGCTCAGGTACAGATGTGTATTCGATACAGTCGATACTCTCACCGAGAAGTTCATCACTTACGGCATTGATACGGACACCTTTGACACCGACAGTCGCTCCGACAGGGTCGACCTGAGGATGGGTAGAGAGTAGGGCGATCTTGGCGCGCTCACCAGGGATCCTCGCACTTCTTTCTACGATGACGACTTCGTCTTTGATCTCCGGTACTTCCAGTGCGAGCAGCTGCTCAATGAACTTTGGTGAAGTACGAGAAAGCTCGATATGAATACCGTTTACTTTATCGATGTTTACGCGGCGGACAACGGCTTGTGCGACATCTCCGACTTTGAAGACCTCCCCTTTGATCCGACTCTTCATCGGTAAGACTGCTCGGACCTCGTCCATCTCGATATAGGTGGTCTGATCACCGTCTACACGGGTGACACGTCCGGAGACGATGCT
>JAUWRZ010000152.1 GCA_030610325.1 Sulfurimonadaceae bacterium
AAAGATACTCCTTAAACGCGGTCATGTACTCAGTGCACCATGGAGTATGCAGTTTGACGCCTATAAGAACAAGATGGTGAAGATATGGCGCCCCTTTGGAAATAACCACCCCCTACAGCAATTCAAACTGATGATGGCCAGGCGCCTGTTAAAAGACCTTCAGCTAAAGACACAGGAGTTCTAAGAACCCCTCCGCTCTTTCTTACTCACCTCTATACCTTCTACTCTGTCGGGATCTCAAACTTCGGTCTACCCAGATAGTAACCCTGGATAGAGTGGACATCGAGATGCTGCACCTTCTCGAATTCCGCTTTAGTCTCTACCTGTTCGGCTATCGTCGACACCCCGATCTCTTTTGAGAAGTTGACGATCGTCTTGACGATGATCTGCGCGTTCTCATTACTGTCGATATCTCTGATAAGAGAGCCATCGATCTTCAGTATGTCTATACCGAGATAGAGCAGGTATTTGAAATTAGCATAGCTGCTACCGAAGTCATCCAGTGCTATCTTACATCCAAACGATCGCAACGTCATGATATGCATCTGTATCTGATCAAAGTCTATGATCTCTTCATGCTCGAGTATCTCAAAGGTAACACGACTGGCAAGCTCAGGGTGTGGTTTTAACAACAAAGTGATGATCTGCATTATCTCCTCGTTAAAGAGGTCTTGCAGATCGATATTGACACTTAACTCGACATCCTCATGTTCTCTCAACTTTATCAATACGTTCTCAAGGATAAAGTGTGTCAGTTTATTATAGACAGAGGTATGTGCGATCGCTGGTAAGAAGTCATCCGGAAAGATAAGGATACCGTTCTCATCGATCATTCTTATAAGGACCTCATATTTCATGATACTACTGTCAAGGACATTAAAGATAGGCTGGAAGGCCAGTCGTATACGCTGCTCTTCAAGTGCCGCATGGACATCACTTAGCCGTTTAGAGCGGTTACTCTGATCAGCGTTTCGCTCATCATGGATACGGATACAGTTACGCCCGCTGCTCTTGGCTATATAGAGCTGTTCATCAGCGATCTTGATCGCCTCATCGATGTTCTTTGCCAGTTCCGGATAGGGGTTGATACCTATTGAGACACTCATCGGGATATGGTGATGATGGGAGATGATATGCGTCGCACTGACGACTTCCTTGATACGCATAGCAGTCTTTTGAAGTATCAGTGAAGCATCCCGCTTTAACAAGATCAAAAACTCCTCACCACCGTAACGGACAAAGACATCTTTGGAGCGAATATTAGTCTTTATCCTATCGACCGTCTGGATGATCACATCATCACCCACATCATGCCCATAGGTATCGTTGACGTTTTTAAAGTAGTCCATATCGAGGATAAGCAGGTGATATTGTTTAATATTAGCTGTCTTAAAGAACTCTATGAGATATTGACGATTAAAGATCTGGGTCAAAGGGTCTATATAACTCTTCTTTTGACTCTGTAGGTAGAGTACGAACTGGATATAAGCAGAGATAAGCAAGATCACCATAAAGACAGAGGCGTAGAAGTAGATGTCTTTCAGAGGTGAGACGATCTCTTTGATCTTCTGGTACTCACTGTATGAGAAGTCAGCACCGACATAAGCGACCACCTGTTCATCGATGATGACAGGTATGACAGCACTCACCCATAAAGACTGTAGGTCGATCTGCTTACGCACCTGCGTCCTTTTAGTGTTTCTGGCTTCACTCCAGGCATCGGTTGTCGGATCGAACTTCTGATCGAACTCAGCTGCCTCATCACTCTGTTTTGTCGTATCGAGAAGATAGCGATAACGCTCTTTCTCATCAAGGTAGAGCATATAGAGATAAGTAAGGTCTTTTGTCCTGATCAGAGACATCTCATCCTCATACTGACTGCGCAGCGTCTCGGAAGTACGCAATCTATGGACAAAGTCCTCTCCCTCACGCTCTATCACGGAGTCAATAAGGTTTTTGACTAGATACTCTTTCTCACTGATGACCTGTTCATAAAGTACTTCAAAGACCTGTTTCGTCGTTACCGTATATTTATAATAGAGGATGAACATGAACAGTGTCATCAGAGGTAAGAACAGAAATAGCAAGATCGAGTTCTTCTTTGCGAGTAGTGTTGAGACTATCATTCTTCTATATACCTCTCATACTCATCACTAAGGGTGATACCATGTCTGTCCAGGCGCTCTTTATAGAAGACTATGTTGGGGCGTCCCTTGCTCCAGAAAAAAGCACCTACTATCTGTGGAGAAGACCTGAGTAGTCTGTAACTGTTGGCAAAGATAGTCTTCTCATGACACTCTATTGGAAGTGACTGCATGGTCGTAGTAATGATCACATCAGCTTCTATACAGCTCTTTACGGGGTTTGCAAGGGGGTACCTGAGCAAAGCTTCGATCTCCCCATGGAGATAGACTTTTGGTTCATTCACACCAGAGAGTGCCTTGGAGATCCTTTCATAGATGCTCGATGCCAGTTTGGCATCGGATGCAAACAGTGTAGTCAATAGGAGTAAGAGAAGGATCGCTTTTTTCAAAACAGGTATTCCATCCCCAGCCAAAATCTGCGCTCGATTATCGGGACTTCGATGTAGCCAGTCTCACCACTTAAAGGGTCAAACTGGGAGGTGTATTGCCACTTTGGTCCACTGTCAAAGATATTTTCGCCTTTGACATTAAATGAGAGATCTCTTACAGGGAAGTAACGTACCCCCAGACTGTAATCGATGCCCGACTGCGAGGAGGTACCGTTCTCTTTCCAGAAGAACTCGTTGAAAAAGTCAAACTTCTCATAACTGTTTAGCATACGCATCACGACACTTTTGTAATCTGTATGTTCAGAATCATCTACTGGTGAGGTCGACCGGCTGTACGCAGCCTGAAACTCAAACTTATCGTTTTCTCTAAAATGGTGTGTGAACTCATACGCACCACTAAAGGTATCGACATCAATATCACTGCTTAGCATAGTATAAGTCGTTTCCGAAAGATAGGGCATGTTCTCTCTTTGCCCATACCCCAACACGATGCGGTTATTACTTCGATCGACCTTGTAATCAAACTCCTGAAATACCTGGGTATAGGTCTCAGATTTAAGGTCAATATTGCCGTACTGTGGATTGACCGTCATATAAGGCTCTGGAGCAAACTGCTGTCTCGTAAGAAAGGTCTTGGAAGTCCACGCTTCACCTGTGATGATATAACCTGCGCGAAGCTGGAGAAGGTCAGGCTCTTCTACCGGAACTTTTGAGTCCATCTCATAGACCTGCCTCATGACCGAAAGGGTCAACATCTGGTTCTCCCTAAGCGCGATCATATCCTGAAGAAAAAAGGAGTAGATATTTTGCTCGTCATAAGCCTGTTCGACCTCCATCGTCACACCGTTGAAGGTAGCATGGCCAAGATCGAACCACTTTTTTCGAAACTGGACCCCGGCAGTGATCTCACTATGCTCCAGCTTCCAGGCTTTCTTAAGTGAGGCGGTCAGGCTCTCATCAAAGAGCTTCTGTTCATAAGTCGTGGCAAAGATCGGTTTTGGCGGTACGATGATAGGTGTGCCAAACTCTGCTTCTTGCTCCAGAGAGCCTTTAAAATAGGCAAGGTCAAAGACCAATGTCTTATCAAGGAACTCAGAGTGCAACGACATGTCAATAGCTCTGATCTCCTGTGAAGAGCTCTGCGGTGGAGTACCGATAAGTGATGTCAGAAACGCATCGCCATCTTGCTCATACCCATGCAGTTCAAAACGATGGTCCTCAGTAGCAAGACTTCCATAAAAACGGTTAGTCACGCTACTACGACCGATATCGTTGCCATCTTCAGAGACGCTCTTTCGATCATTATCATAACGCCCGAGATAAGCGAAGTAGGAGAAGTCATCGAAAGCTTCACTATAGTAAGCGTTCTGCGTGTTTGCACCCTGATTTCCCACATTTAACTTGAGACGGCCTCCGGAGTCATGTCTGGCATCTTTGGTATAAAGACGGATGACCATCGTAGCCGGTTCCACCCCAAAATCTATCTGAGGAAACCCCTCATAGATCTCTACATGGTCGATAAAGTCCAGCTCGATATCCCCAAAATAGGCAAATCCACTTCCCAGGGTCGAGGATAACATCTCATGATCGTTCATATAGACGCGCATACTACTACTGAAAAAGGTGACAGGGTCCTGATTTAGACTGTCAGGTTGCCCCATCCTGTTCTCCGCATAGTAGAAGAAACGGACCGTCTTAAGAAGGTCTTTGAGTGTCTGTGCCTGCATGCGCTCTATATCATCACGTGTATATAAGATGAGGTTCCCGGCACTCTCATCTTTTGTCTTTTGTGAAAGGTCTGATGCCTTTTCATATTCGCTTAACAGGTCGCTGATAGGTGCTGCACTTAAAAGCGTGCTAATAAGAGACAAGCTTAATAATGTACGGATCATTGTCTCCTCCTCTAAAACATCTATTATATCATCTAAATGCTATTTTAAATTATTTTTTGTTATTTTCTTCTTAAATCATCATAAAGAGAAGATTCGGAACGATGCAACATCTATACTTGGCATATCGACAAAGTATAGATCGCGATACCTTGACTTTGAAAGCGTGAGGCCTACAGGGCTTTCAGAGGTATCCTTGAGTATAATCGCGCTTATCTTTTACAGTACACCACACAGATGGGTACTATCAATCTATATCGGAGAAATCATGGGACTAGCCATCGGACTTGTCGGCCTTCCAAACGTCGGGAAATCAACTACTTTCAACGCCCTCACCAAAGCACAGAACGCTGAAGCGGCAAACTACCCTTTCTGTACTATCGAACCCAACAAAGCAATCGTCCCGGTCCCGGACAAACGCCTGGATGAACTGGCCAAGATAGTAAGCCCCGAACGCATCCAGCACTCGACACTCGACTTCGTCGATATTGCCGGACTGGTCAAAGGTGCAAGTAAAGGAGAAGGCCTGGGCAATAAGTTCCTCTCCAATATCCGTGAGACAGAAGTGCTCTTGCAGATCGTCCGCTGTTTCGAAGATGAGAACATCGTCCATACAGAAGGTTCCATCGACCCGCTTCGTGATGTAGAGATCATTGAGACAGAGCTGATCTTGGCTGATGTCGAAGCACTCACCAACCGCATAGAACGTCTGAAAAAACAGGCAAAAGCCGATAAGAAAGCAAAAGCACTGATGGAGTTTGCCGAGGTAGTCGCAGAGTATCTTGCCGAGGGTAATCTTGCCCGTAATTTCCCCGATAGAGAAAGTGACCTTTTCAAAGAGCTAGATCGCGACCTTCGTCTACTCACCTCTAAAGAGATCATGTATGGTGCCAATGTGGATGAAGATGGTCTGCTTGAGGATAATGAACATGTAAAGGCACTCGTCAAACATGCTCACGATAATGACTGTGAAGTCATCAAGCTTTGTGCCAAGGTCGAAGAGGAGCTTATCGGACTCGATGAGGATGAAGGCGAAGAGTTTCTTCATGAGCTTGGGGTCGAAGAGTCCGGTCTTGCACAGATCATCCACAAAGGGTTTCATAAACTTGGTCTGATGAGCTACTTCACTGCCGGCGTCAAAGAGGTCCGTGCCTGGACTATCCGACAAGAGACGACTGCCCCTAAAGCCGCAGCGGTCATCCATAATGATTTTGAGAAAGGGTTTATCCGTGCCGAAGTGATCAGTTATGATGACTTTATTGCCAATAACGGTGAGCAGGGAGCCAAAGAGGTTGGAAAGATGCGTCTCGAAGGCAAAGAGTACATCGTCCAAGATGGCGATGTCATGCACTTTCGCTTTAACGTCTGACCTTTTGCCCGCGTATCTCTTCGCGATATATGCAGCATCTCCGCTTAGTGAGAGATGCTCAAAGCCAGATGACTCGCAAAGCAAAAAAAGCAACGTCACCGATGTACACACCTG